>JBCCVV010000370.1:0-4980 GCA_039194925.1 Bacteroidota bacterium | reverse complement strand
TTCCCATCAATTATCCATTATTAATAGTGAATTGCCAATTACTTATACCGCACTCGAATCAAAGTGCTCGTTCCCTCTCCTTCTTTTGAATGCACACTAATTTGTCCCTTAAGATAATTTATCCTGGATCTTATATTTTCCAAACCCATTCCTTTTCTCTTCAGGTTGTTAGGATCATAACCTCGTCCATCATCTTCAAACTGAATGACAAGTTCTTCGTCCTCTTCATTAATTTGTATTAAAATTTCATTGGCCTTGGCATGTTTTATCGTATTGTGAAGGAGTTCTTGAATCACACGATAGATTGAAAGCGAGATCATATTGGGTATATTCTCAGGTACATTATAATACTGAAAATCAATCTCTGGATAAATTTCTTCATCAAATCGATTAAAAAGATCTTTTAATGCAGGAATAAGCCCTAATTTCATCAATGAACCTGGTTGAAGATTCTGAGAGATCGAACGTACTTCGGCTACCGCAGTATCGAGCATTCGATTTGCAGACTTGTATTCTCTCAAAGTACCCACCGAACTCATTTTCGATTTCACACTGTCGAACTGTAGCTTTATGGTACTCAGCAACCCTCCCAAACTATCGTGCAAATCCTTAGATATCCGTTCTCGCTCATTTTCCTGACCCTCCAGCATAGATTGCATACTGGAGATTTTTATATTATCCTCCAGCTCTCGAATTTTTTGTTGGCTAATTTCCTGCTCTTTTTCGTTGATGATCTCTTCTGCCCGCATTCGCTGTCGATAAAAATTGATGATATAATACAATAAGGCAAGAAGCATTATCAACCCTATCGTCAGAATATACATTGCGTTACGTTGTTGCTTATTTCTTTCTTCGGCCAATGATTGATCGATCAGCAGTCGTTGATTATCTTTTTCTTTTTCATCGGCCTTATATTTTATGGTAAGATTATTTTGGGCGACAATACGATTATTGTTAAGAATACTATCGTTGAGTGCTGCATATTTCCTCGCATAAGTATAGGCCTTTTCGTACTCGTCCACACGTTCAAAACATTCCGCCAGCTGCAGATAAATATCATTCCGGTGTTCATTATACGGGTTGGGGGACGCAAAACTTTCCGCAGAACTTAGCCATTTTATGGCTTTTTCATATTCAGTTCGGATCTTATTTAGCGTGCCCAATCGATACAGACTCTGACTCATGCTTTCATCGTCATTGATTTGATCACTCAAAAGCACAGCCTCTATTGCCAGAACCACCGCAGAGTCCAATTCATTCACTGTTTCATAAGCAAATGTTTTCTGCAGAATAAATTGAATCATGAGCATTGAATCCTTAAGGATCTTATTCAACTCAGCTGCCCTATTTAAATATTCCAATTCTTTTTCCGGATCAATCCTTTCGCGGTATACCTGACTAATTTCGAAATTCAGATTGGTAATATTCTTTAGGTCATTTTTTTCAGTAAAATAATCCAATGACTTTTCAAAAAACTCCAATGCCTCCTGATAAAACCCAGATTTAAGGTATTTTCTTCCAATTGCGCGATCAATAGAACTTACCATAAAGGTATCTCTCAGTCTGCTATAGTAATTTTTGGCTTTGTTGTAATTGTCGATGGCATTTCCCATTCGATAAAAATTATCGGCTTCATATTCTCCCAGCAAATAATAAATCGCAGCCAAACTTTCCCGGTCATTTATCTCTCTGGCTTCATTAAGCAAACTATCCAAATCTTTCTTCTCATAGGTTGAATCTATATTGATTTGGCCAGTCACAGGAAATGACAATAGACATACTAGGTAAAACCAATAGAATGTGCGTATACTGGATTTATAGGTATTCATTGAAACGAGAGTTGATTGTAATTTGCTACAAACACACAGTGGGATTGACTTCAATAAATATTACAGTCCTCAAATTTAATAAAAGCAATGCTTAATTCAATGAGATGCTGGGAATGAATTGAGATGAATCGTGAAACATAATTTCATTGTATGTATAATCACAATACTTCGTCATAGGCAATGACTCAATGTACGATAAAAGTTCGCTTTCGCTATCCGACTGAAATACTGCCCATAGTTTTGAACGATCTGCTGCCAATGTATATGTAATGAGAACTCCTTGATCAAATAAACGATCCACCATCAACCTCTGCCGTGGTATCATCTCTTCCATTTCGAGATTAAACGGACCAAAATTAAACTGAACCATGTATCTGTAAAACTTCCCCATTAAAGCATCTAATTATATTTCATCGAATACTGCGTAATTGAACAACAATCTCGCCCTAAAGTTTCCGGTCACCGACGTAAATGTTCTTAATCGGATCTCAAGATCAATTGTTTCTTCAGTCATGATATCCGACAAATCTGCTAATGTGTTGAACAATCTTAATTCATTCCTACTCCCCGGATCTCGACTTCTGATAAAAAACATTTGCTCCTTCCTGTTGGGGTCAACTCGTGATACGGCATAAATCTCTACCCATGACACAAAAGACCAATCCATCAATCCAGATACGGTGGTAAGTACAGCATCTGCAGGTCCAATAGTAGAAATGTTTTCTTCCGGCAAACCAAAAATCTCTAGATTTTGCTCAAGATTGGTGGGTATATTTTTCAAGATGAAGAAATGAGTCTCAACGGGATTCAGATTTTGCTCTACATTAAAATCCCGTTCTACATCAACAAAAAACAGGGGAGTTGCATTGTCACTACAAGATTGAAATGTCATCCAAAATCCAATCCAAACGATCCAAATTCCCTTTGATCCGGCTAACTTCATTTTTTTACAGCATATTTCATTTATACTTAACAACGAATTCTGTCCTTCTATTGTTTTTTCGACCCTCTTCCGTCTCATTGGAATCTATCGGACGACTTTCTCCATATCCTTTTGAAGATATTCGTTCAGTGGCGATTCCTTTACGGATCAAGGCATTCATTACTGATTCGGCTCTTTGTTCGGATAAAAGCATATTATCTTCTTCACTTCCTACATCATCCGTATGTCCAAGTATTTCAATTTTCACCATCGAATTTTTAAGCAGGTTGGCTGCCAATCGAGAAATTTCAAGATCAGATTCAGTCTTCAAAATCGCAGATCCTGATTCGAAAAAGATATTATTCAAAATAATTGGATGCATTGTATCCTCCTTCACTTCCTCTTTGACTATAGGTATCCGAGTAAGTTGAATTTCTAATACAAAGGGATTACTTACATATTGTATCCCTTCCAATGAAAAGTTTCCGGAATGCAAAAGGTAGCCTTCTTTCTCAACAAAGAGAGCATAATCAGTATTGGTAGGCAAACTAGTGACGAATAGACCATTTTCATCAGACACCCCACTTATTTTTTTCATTTTCTTTCTCAAAGGCTCGATTGAATAGTTTGCCACTAAGACTGCCCCAGATTCACTATCTGTAATGTTGGCTCTAACAAAGGTTGTTGGCATTGGTCTGGCATCTTCATACAAATCAAAGGCATAAATATCTAAGTTCGCATTGGCCTTATCCTTCAAATAAGCCATATCACTGGCAAAATAGGCTTTCTTACCGTCCAAAGAAACAGACAATGCACCTTCGCTTCCTTTTGTATTAATAGGATATCCTATATTTTTCGCGGGTGTCCATGTATCCGTGCTATCTATATATCGTGAGTAAAAAATATCATATCCCCCCATCCCAATATGTTTATCCGATCGAAAATATAGCGTATGTCCGTCAGGATGTATAAATGGAGATTCTTCGTTACCTACAGTATTAATTTCCTTGGGTAACGCCTTGGGTATTTCCCATCCGCTTGTATCTGTTCTTGTACTCAACCAAATATCATTTCCGCCAAAACCATCTCTGCGATTACTGCTAAAAAACAGTTTTTTGCCATCCGATGAAAGCGATGGTTGTGCATCCCAACTGATTGTATTGATGATTTTACCCATATTGGAAGGCACATCCCAACCATCTTCATTTAAATTTGTAAAATAGAGATCGCACGAACCTATTCCTGTTTTCCTTCGATCACAGGCAGTAAAAATTAACATGCGCCCATCGGCCGAGATTGTATGCACCCCTTCATTTTGCGGAGTATTAAGACCAAGCATTTCTTCTACCAGAATAAATTCTCCACTTTCATATTTGGCTACATAAAAGTCTTCTTGTCCACCTATTCTTCGCGTAAAGACCATCTGATCACCCTCAATATTCATAAGTGGCGCATATTCGGAAAAATCTGAATTGATTCCTATGTCTAGTAATTCCGGATTAAAAGGTACCGGATTAGCCAATGCCTGATGCGCAAAAGAAGCCCGATTTCGGAAATCCATGGCACGTTTCTTTTTCTCATCATTATCCGATCGATCTATGAAAAATTGAAAATTTTGTGCGGCCAGCTCATAGCGCTCCAAATCCCTATTTACGATCGCCAATGAAAAATACATTTGCGGATCATATTCTGGTGCCATGGCAATCGCTCTCTCAAATGCAATAGCTGAATCTTCATACCGTCTAAGATTATGCAACATACCAGCCTTCCTCAATTGTGCATCTATAAATTCAGGGTGTTTTTTGAGTACCTTTTCGTAAAGCTTTAAACTTTCTGAATATTTTTTTCTGCGACCTTCAGAAATTGCTTTTTTATACGTTTGGAGCGATTTTTTGTCGATATCGGAACGTGTCTTGATAGCTTGTGCTACCCCATCATTGCCTAAAAAAAGAACGGCACAAAAAAGTAAGAGAATCAGTTTCAAATTATTTAGTAACATATCCGGGCGTTCATCTTCATTTATTGAATCCACAATTCGATTCAATCATTTTACAAAACCAATCCTAAAACGATCTTAGCGAATCTATTCTTATGAAGTTAAAAGAGTATTTTAGTCACGAAATATATGTATTCGACCCCGAAAATAACATAACTTTAATGCACAAGATTTATTTACGAGTAGCAATATTAAAAATAAATCTACTTCATCAGATCCAACATCAGATTTAA
>JBCCVV010000369.1:0-4989 GCA_039194925.1 Bacteroidota bacterium | reverse complement strand
TTCGAAGTAAGGAAATTGAGAATCCATGTCTACATGTATAATATCTCCTAAAATATTGGAAGAACCAGTATGAAGAATAAATAAGCCACCATCGTTGCTATCAAACGTTGCATCATTGTTAAAGGTACCCGAAATCAATGTGCCTTCTACCGCGCAAACCACTAATTCCTCTTGCGACATTGTACCCGCATCTGTTGTACAATTGCAAACTTCATTTCCTTCTACAAAGTCACTTTCACATCCCTCAGAATCTACGATCATAAAACCATAGACTTCTCCGGAAGCAATCTGCTCAGAGGTAAAAGTAGAACCGTTTATTTGTTCTCCATTCACAAAATATGGTGGACTTCCGCCTTCAATATCAAAAGAAACGGTGTACAAATCTCCATCACAGACCGTGGAAAGATTTGTGACTATAGGACTTTCCAGGAATGTAATCGACACTTCATCCGTACCCATACAACCATTCGCCAATATTTCCAATAAAAATGTATACGTACCAGGCATATCCACCTCCACAAAAGTGGATTGAGAAATCACCTGCAGTTCTGCCACACTCCCATCCGGTTGTGAAGTGATCGACCAAACGCCTTCGGAAGTGATGGCATTCGCACTCAACTCAAAGACCAAATCACACGTTTCTGCATCATTACCAGCATCTACCACTGGATCATCATAAAAGATTATCGGTTGACCAACAGCTACTGACAAACACGGATCCATTAAATCCAGGTTTCCGGTTATTTCATTTCCAACTACATAGGATATATAATAGGTTTGTCCAGCGGTCATATTCGTGGCATCAAAAGAGAATTCACCGGATGCATTGATGGAAATAATATCACCTAATACTCCAGCATCTCCCGTATGCAGTACGTACAAGCCTATGTCATTAAAATCAAAAGTCCCGTCGTCATTATGTATCCCTTGACCGCTGCCTCCATCGCTTATGCAGAGTGTGATGGGCAACCCCGCCATTGTCCCTGCATCACTAATACAGGGGCATGTAAAACTACCTTCCACTGTTGCTGTACACCCTTCGCTATCTTCTACTTCAAATAAATAGGAATCACCGGAAGCAATATCGCCAGAAACAAAAGTACTTCCACTGATTGCCATTCCATCAACTGTAATAGGTGCTGCGCCAGATAGTATAGTAAACGTGATGGTATAAAATCCATTATTATCACAAATCGCTACCGGATCGGTCGTCGAAAGTCCATCTACAATTGTTACCGTAGTCTCTACCGTGCCGGTACAATTGGTCCCAAATTCTTGAAAGATAAAATTGTAAGTTCCCGGTTCCGTTACTGTTACTTCGGTAATGAAGTTTGTCTGATCATCATACGATACTGTATTTCCAGCACCTGGGGATGTCCATAGCCAGGAATTTCCGATTGTGGGTATAGCTACTAGAGTAAATGTGAGGCTGCAAAACTCCAATTGCGGTTCAATAAATGGTTCGGGAGCTTCGAAAACCATTACATCATAACACATTTGCTCAATTCCGCATACTGTAGTAATTTCCAAACATATTTGGGCGACACCTACCGATTGCCAAGTAAAATTAACAAATCCTGCTTGTATTAAAATATCCGCATTGGTCGCAGTCCACTCCCAATCGATGATATCTGGATCATTGATATCCGGTACTGCCAGTCCTGTATTTATACAACTTGTTTCTGGAATGTTTACTGTAGGAAACTCAGCTCCCGCGTTTTTAATTACATCCAATGTTTCTGGAACCGAAGGGCAGTCTCCACCAATTAACGTCGCAGTAATACTTCCGGGGTCAGAGTTATTATCCCAGAGTACAGTAACGGTATTATCCGTTTGATTGGTAATTGTACCTCCAATAACAACGATATCATATGATTCCATTCCATCTGGAACCGGACTAAGAACATAAACTACTTCTTCTCCTGGACACACTTCTTCCAACCCATCAATTGTAACCGTAATTTCATCTACCACATTGATGGACAGACACGTTTCTCCTTCACATCCATTGTCAATTTGGACTGCACAAATATTTCCAGGTCCACTGGACCAAATCACACTCAACGTACCATTTTGATCATTTATAAATTGATTAAAACTTCCTTGATTGATGCTGAATATATAATCGTTATTGTTTCCCGTAAAATTTTCAACTACATATTCGACTTCTACACCCGGACAAACCTCAGTAGGGCCGGTGAAGATGACAACAGGTTGCTCTATAATGGAAACATTTACGCAGACTGTGGTTAAATCAGCACAATACACTTGATTATCGATATCCGATTGAATATCGGCCGTGGTCAAAATACCATTTGGAGTAGGCAAATCTGATTCATCTGTTAATAAATAAGAAAGACCACAAACTTCGTATTCCCCTGCTTCATATCCCGTAAAATCGGAAGAAACACCAATGGCAATTACGACACCATTTTCACTTACTACATAGGCATATCCATAAGTCGCAACATCTGGGCCAGCACCGCTGTATTGAGGTGTGAGATCCAAATTCAGGGCAGCATCTCCTTCACATTCGCTCACATCCATGGTCGTGAAAGATCCTGCATCTGCATCACAAGAAGCACTAATGAACAATGGATTTTGTCCAAAGTAAATGGCACATAATGTTTCATCCATAATCTCCATTTCAATGTCAAGAAATGTATTCGCACCATTGGCGGTCGGAATCAGCAATTCATCATCCAGATCGTAAAACAATAAGGTGACATTATAATTGCCTTCGGCAAGTCCTGTAAAATCGTCTGTAGTGAGATAATCAATTATTTCACCTGTTATCTGATCGTAAACCACGTAATATATACCCCATGTGTTAAAATCCGGAGCTGCAGGAATCCAGGTAATCGTCCAATCGGGGTCAAGTGCAGGATCTCCTTCCGGGGCAATTATCTGTTCAACCTCAAGGGTCCCATCTTCTTCAATTTCGCACGGCTCGGTAATGATTAATTCGTTTAATCCAAACAGGAATCCACAGATATCTTCAAGTAAAATAAGATTTTGTATATCATTTATGTTCGCTCCATTCGCAGTAGGGATTTCATTTTCATCGTTTAATAGATATAGCAAAACAGCGACGAAATACTCTCCTTCTATCAATCCCGTAAAATCATCGATTGTGAGATAATCAATTATTTCACCTGTTGCCTGATCGTAAACCACGTAATATATACCCCATGTGTTAAAATCCGGAGCTGCCGGAATCCAGGTAATCGTCCAATCCGGATCCAATGCAGGATCTGCAACTTCAGCAGTAATCGCGTCGACTTCTAGCGTAGCACTAAAATCAATAACACATCCATCAATATTTACTTGAGAGTTAAATTCAGTAAAGTCGGCGCAAATTGTACCATTTACAATTAAGTTTTGAATATCTCCGAAGCTTGTATTGTCATAATCCAAAGCTTGAATGGTAGGTAAATCTGAGGCCAGAATCGAAAGTCCTCTTACGAAATAAATACCCTCTGGATACCCGGTCATATCAATCGTTGATCCTTCTACAATATCAATAATATTATTATCCGGAAATGTTTGATAAACAACATAGACAAAGACATACTCTGGTTCATCAGGCATTAATTGACATTCATTATAATTCACGCTGTAATCAATCAATAAGACTGGATCACCTGCGGCAGCAGAAACTAAAGCTGGATTCGTATCAAATCCTCCTTGCGCAAAACAAAGAACTTGATCACACGATGAAAAATTACAACTTATACCGGTATTATCAGCAAATGTAAGGTCGAAACAAAATAGATCACCATCTTCGCTGAAAAAGACATCTTCAATTTCCAATGTCCACGTCCCGTTAACATCACCCGTCAAATCTCCCAAACACCCAGTTTCGGGATAATAACTCCCTAGATATGGCCCCTCATCCCATTCATCCAGACTATTCCATGTAGCATTATTCGTGCAATCTGGAAGCGCGCTTGCACTGCATGGAACAAAATCGATATCAAAATTATTATTGTCACCAAAATTTAGTCCCTCTCCTATCATAAGATCTACAAACGATCCGTCTGGTGCTACAATTCTCAAACTCAATTCTTGAGCTGCATCATGAGTAAATTGAACACCTACATTTACCAGGCTTTGTCCATTTGTACCTAAAATATTATTGGTAGCCCCAGATACATTCAATGAGGCAGTGGATGGAGAGCCATTGATGATAGGTTCAGGACAATCCTCACAATAACATTGTGCAGAAACATTACTTATGGCAAAAAATAAAAATAATAGAAAGAGTGTAAGACTTTTCATAGTTTCGACAAAGGTATAATAGTAGGTATGCAATTCCTTGTCTAAAGGTTGCTCAACTATCTAAACTACGAATTCTCAAAAGAGTTTGATAACCTATGAAAGCAATACCCCCTATTAAGTACCGATTCCAAAAGAAATGGTCCTGAAACGGTTCTTTACAGTACTGATTCTTAATTTAAAAATTGTAATTCCGTGCTTCTGATTCAGCAAAAACAAGGCATTTTAAAACAACAAAATACATTTACTCCAAAAACTCTGAACAAAGAGTTGCCCATCATATAAATGATATTTCCCCAATCTTTTTCTTCAAATGTGTAAGAAACGGAATTCTTAATTTTCAGTATTAGAATTGCTCCGACAACCCCATAACTCTGAAAATCCTCCTGTACAGCGATCACATTCCATACATCTATTCATTCGCTGCAATATTGTCGTGAAGTCCTGGGGATCTGCTAAGTATCACCCCAAGCCATATGCCAAAATCACATCACCGTCAAATCCCCCATCACTACTTCTTGCTCACCGTTAATATCTAACACCATTCGATACATATATACTCCAGGATTTACCTCTTCCCCTCCAAAAGTACCATCCCATTGAGCCTCTTCTGAATCAGGCAATACATTCTCTACTCCATACATTCGATTTCCCCAGCGATCAAAAACTGAAAAGCGTACCACTTCATTGATTGTGCTCGTATTGAAAATT
>JBCCVV010000368.1:0-5046 GCA_039194925.1 Bacteroidota bacterium | reverse complement strand
GCGAAAATGAGTGATGAAGAACGAAAGGCAATGGTCAGCTATTTCCAAAACGTGAGATAAATCAACATTACATATTGCAAAAATCTTCATGTGATACTGGTGGCTTGACGTTGATGTTTCTTTGGCACACCTTTTGCTTTTTTCATATCCGTTATGGATATAGAAAAAATAAATAGAAAACACTTTGTTGAGACGGATATGTACTATCGCGTTGGTATGGGACTTTCATCAAAATTGTTGAGTTTTGAAAACGGTACGATCAACGTTGAAATCGTAATTAGCAAAAAATGGAAAAAGAACTATAACGCAACCGCAGCCGAACTTGCGCATTGCTGGAGAAATACACATCCTGAATTATCAAAAGCCATAGCTTGTAAAGCCTACATTATTGATACACGTAAGTTCTCTTACAAGCAGTATCTTATTCATAAAGGCATAAAACCTGGATATGACGCCAAGAAAGGAGTCATATTTACCAAGACACATTTGAATTAGAATCGAGTTTTATAGAAAAGCAGAATTCAAAGCCAAAGTAAGTACTACTGGATTAATAGTGTCTGCTCCAATTCCATTCCATCCAAACCTTATATCAAGAGCTGGTTTTTATCCTTGAAAGTAACTCTACTATTTAACGAAATACCAAAATCTCAATTAACCCTATGCAATGGTGTTTAGATTAAAATCAGTTTCCTGTTTCAAATTATTTTAAATTAAGACCAAAAAGCGCAATTGGTTTTACCGAAGTGGTGCGATCCTATATTCTCCTTTAAGGTAAAATATCATATGACATTCACGATAACTTAGTGTAATTAGAATTACCTTTGGCGGCAAAGCCAGGGCATGAATTCTGAGAAATTTCAAAAAGTGATCGATGGGAAGTTGGTTCAATTGTATCATATTTTTTCCCAAAACATTTCTTGTTTTATAACAAATTATGGTGCTCGCGTAGTCTCTCTTACTACCAGAGATAAAGATTCCAGAATGGTTGATGTAGTATTGGGTTTTGACAATATCGATGGCTATTTGGAGGCCAACGAACAGTATCACGGTGCCACAGTAGGTAGATATGCCAATCGGATCGCAAACGGCTCATTTTCAATAGGTAATGAGCAATATATCCTGGATCAAAATAATGGAGTTAATTCATTGCACGGGGGCGTAAAGGCTTTCCACAACCAAGTATGGGAGTGTTTGCAACATGAAGATGATAGTATTCTTTTAGAGTTGATATCTCCGGATATGCAGGAAGGGTTTCCTGGAAAGCTCAAGACCCATGTACGATTTACAATTGTAGACTCTACCTTACAAATTCAGTATGAAGCAATATCCACTAAAGATACGGTGATCAATCTTACCCATCATTCTTATTTCAATCTCAATGGCGAAGGATCTGGGACGACATTGCAGCATTATTTGAAGATCAATTCGGAATATTATACACCCGTAAACGAAACTACGATTCCTACAGGTGCTTTGAACATGGTTGCAGACACACCATTCGATTTTACGAAGACCAAATCCATTGGAGAACATATTAATAATGATCATGAGCAGTTGACCATTGGATTCGGTTATGATCATAATTTTGTCTTGAATCAACATGTCGAAGGTGAGTTAAACTATGCGGCAGAAGCGATTGGTGATAAGTCAAAAATTAAGATGGAAGTGTGGACTACAGAGCCCGGTGTGCAGTTTTATTCAGCGAATCATTTGGACGGTTCAGATGCTGGGAAATCAGGACACTCCTATACCAGTAGATCTGCCTTTTGCTTAGAGACACAGCATTTTCCAGACAGTCCTAATCAAAATCATTTCCCTTCTGCACTTCTTTCTGAAAATCAAATCTTTAGAAGTTTCACGGAATATCGATTCTCTACGGTTTAATGATCAATTATCAATGAATTGTTTGCTCAATATTAACAAATGGTAAACGATGAGTTGAATGCTTTTCAATTCAGGTTGAAATATTTGAATTTTTCTATATGTTCTCACATAGTTTGCTATTTTTGTTGTCGTATTTGAAAGAATACTATAAACTGAATTTAAAAATTATAACCAACCAACATGAGCAATAGTGCTATTGAGTACACCGCTTCGGTGTATCCCACTTTCCCCAAGAAATTTTTCTTCTCTTTATTTGGTCTATTTTTATCATTTAATCTTATATCGCAAACCACGATTGCAATACAAGATTTTGATCTAAGTACACCTGCATGGAATTATTCCAGTGACGTTGCATTTTTTGATAACGGTACGGATGGTTTTTTTGGAGTTAATAGCCCATTTACCCCACTGGAATATGTCAATCTTATGGACTCCGTATTATATGAGAATGATCTTGATGACGAAGGAGATAATGGTACGACAGGATTTGCCAATGTAACCTTCGATCCTATTAATGTTTCAGCCTTTAATAGTGTTGTGCTAACCTTTGATTATGACATTGAAGGGTACAATGCTAATGACGATGAGGTGCATTATGAAGTATTTTTAGATGGAGCAGGTCAAGGACAAGTAACGCTTCAAGATGGCGAAAACCCAGGAGATGACGCTGAAGGCACTGTCACAGAAAATATTCCCAATGGTACTACCACAGTTGGCTTGGTCATCTCAATTAGAAATAATGGAACTACAGGTTTTTCTGCTTATGACAACTTTTTGTTGGAAGGGGTTGCCACAGGTGGAGGTCCTGAAGTTGTTTTTGCACTAGATGCTGCAAATGTGGGTGAAGATGTTGGTACAGCTAGTGTTTGTGTAAACCTTCTTAATCCAGGTACAGCGGATGTGATGGTCGATGTAGTAGCTGTAGGGGGCACAGCAACTGATCCAGATGATTATTCATACATGACTCAGACAGTCACTTTTGCGGCGGGAGATGCTACTCCCCAATGTGTTTCAATTTCGATCGTAGACGATGCCATCATAGATGAAGGTGAAACGATAGAATTGGCATTACAGAATGCTGTAGGTGGGGCAATTGGATCTACAGACACAACAATTGTGACTATAGTGGATAATGATAAATTAACTTGTACGGAACCAGCTTGGAATGTTGTAAGTCCAATTGATAATGAAGAGTGGTCTCCTATTACTGATGGTTTTGAGGCAAATGGTTTTTGTGGAGGAGGATGTGAGCAGGATGTAGAGACTTGGTTGATCTATGGTCCACTGGATATGACTGGAGTGGGCTTGTTGGAATTAGCATTTACGGCTGATGAAGGCTTCGGTATAACCGATTTGGATGTGCAATATTCTAATGTTGCAGGAGCCAATGCATGTCCTGATGAAGTTGCGTGGACCTCAGTAGGGCTGGTGACAGATTCTGGTGATTTTACATTTGATCTAAGTGCGGCCACCGGTACAGAAGTGTATATTGGTATTGAGTATAGCGATGATGGGGCAGATGGGTATAGTGCATGGGATCTTACAGATTTTGCTCTGTTTGCAGATGTTTGCCCAACTGTTGGAACATTTACAATTCCAGATGTTAATGCAGGCGAAGACGTCATTCAGTGCGGTATTGCACCAGTGATGTTAAATGGAGTTGGTGATGGAGTTTGGTCCGGTGGAGCAGGATCATTTGATGATGCGAGTTCTCCAACGACAACATATACACCGGCTGCATCAGAAGAAGGTACTACTGTTGTTCTTACCTACACGTTGAATTTAGCAGCTTGTACTGGTTTTAGTGACGATGTAAATCTTACTTTCTTTACAGAGCCGGCGGACACAGAATTTTCGTATGGTGCAATCGATATTTGCCCAGGATCAGGAATCCTTTCTGTAATGCATACAACAGGAGTGGATGGAACATACTCAGTGACAATGGGTGACCCTACGATGATTGATTTGGACCCAACAAACGGAGATATTAATCTTTTGAATACTTCAGATGGTACGTATGAAATTACTAATACGATAGCAGGTGACGGAAATTTGATTTTGACGGGAGTCATAGATGCAACACTAACTGGAGGACAACCTAAGGCTATAGAATTATACGCTTTAGCTGATATTCCTGATTTGAGTGTATACGGAGTAGGAAGTGCCAATAACGGTAATGGTGGTGGAGTAATCGAGTTTACTTTTCCTGCAGACGCGATAAGTGCTGGCTCATTTATCTATGTGACGGCTAGTAATACGGATTTCAACACTTGGTTTGGAATGAATGCTGATTATGTTGACGATGTAGCGAATATCAATGGTGATGATGCAATCGAACTATACTGTAATGGTGCATTGATTGACGTATTTGGAGACGTAAATATGGATGGATCAGGAGAACCGTGGGATTATTTGGATGGATGGGCTTACCGAGTAAGCAATACAGGTTTGAATTTAGGAACATTCTCTGATACAGACTTCACGTATAGTGGTATCAATGCTTTGGATGGAGAATCTAATAATGGAACGGCAGCTACTCCTTTCCCTATAGGCACATTTACTACGGATCAATTGGGTATTTGCCCCAATAGTGTAACCTCTGTTACGATAACAATAGGAGATAGTGAGCCACCAGTAGTAGACTGTCCTCAAGACATTTTTGTACAATTGGAGCCTGGAGAATGTGAAGAAATCGTATTCTATGATATCACGTTTACTGATAATTGTGGAACGATCGATGCTGAGATGAGTCAGGCTATCAATGAAATGTTGGTAAATGATGCCTTGGACTGTTTGAACAATACTTCCAACCACCTTAGATATTTTGAAAACAACTTACCAGTTCCTGTTGAAATTACTCAGGTAAACCTTGGAATTTTTGCTACAGGAACAAATGAAACAGTTACTGTGAATGTATATTCCATTCCACAAGGTGCAGCGTTTGTCTATGCAAATATGACCTTACAAGGGACAACAGACTTTATGGTTCCAGCTGGTATGAACAATTCAATTTTACCGGCGATGGTAGAGGCAACGATTCCGGTAGGAATGGATTATGTACTAGAATTGAGAGCAAGTAATACGACCAATTTTGTAATTGGATATAACGATCAGGGAGAGACTGGATCTACATATATAGCTGGAAATAATCCAGTGCCATGT
>JBCCVV010000367.1:0-5074 GCA_039194925.1 Bacteroidota bacterium | reverse complement strand
GAAATTTAGAGACCCAATGAGTGAAAATGACATTGTCATTTATATCCTGCTGAGCTTGGTCATAATGCTCATTTTTGCCTTTGCCGTTATTTGGTTTCTTAATCAAACGCAAAAAAAATTAACTTCAAGTAAATTAAAAGAACAAGAATTATTACTTAACTTTCAAAAAAAACTACTGCTCAATACTGTAAAGACAGAAGAAAATGAGCGGAATAGAATATCGAAAGAGTTGCATGATGATGTCACATCCCAATTGGGCATCATAAATTTGAATATTCACTTGTTAAAGCAAAAGCTTTCGGACAACGAGGATATGTTCAAGATCATAGATCATATCGAAACTTCGCTTAAGAAAAGTACGGAAAGAACACGGACCATCTCTCATGAATTAATGCCCTTGATTCTAAAAAAGTTTGGATTGCATCATGCTTTGAAAGAGCTGGAAGATGCCGTAAACATAACCGAAGTGTTTAATTTGGACATTACGAATGATCACATTATTCAAATCAAAGATGATTTTAAGTTGCTGCATATTTACAGAATCATCCAGGAATTAATCAATAATGCAATAAAATATTCG
The DNA here is from genome assembly GCA_039194925.1 of Bacteroidota bacterium. Classification (GTDB taxonomy): domain Bacteria; phylum Bacteroidota; class Bacteroidia; order Chitinophagales; family Saprospiraceae; genus CAJXUU01. Next base: position 4,494 of record JBCCVV010000367.1, on the reverse strand, counting down.
AAAGCTAAAAACGTACATATTAGCTTTGAGGAAAAACAAGATCTAACTATTAAAATGACATATACGGATGATGGTGTAGGGTTTGATGGCAAAAAGGTGAAAAGTGGTTTAGGCTTCGGTAATATGAATGCACGTATCACACTTCTCGATGGCAGTATCAAAGTAGAGTCTGTGCTAGGATCCGGAACTAACATAACCTTCATATTTCCCAACAATGACTAAATATAAACTTGCTATTGTCGACGATGAAAAATTACTGCGCCAAGGAATGAAAATGATCCTTGAACAAGGCAACCAGATTGAAGTCACAAATCAAGCCGAAAATGGTCAGGAACTACTGGACCAAATCGATGCAGGTACATTTCAAGCAGAAATTATTCTTCTGGATCTTTCCATGCCCGTATTGGATGGTATAGATACTTTGCTAGAACTGAATAGAAGAGGAATGCCGTACAAAATAATAATCCTCACCTCACACTACAACGATAGTATTATTCTCAAGTTGTTGGATGAAGGTGCGGCAGGTTTCCTCGCTAAAAATGAAGACCCTGTCGAAGTTATCAAAACCGTAATTCAAGTTGGGGAAAAAGGGTTTCACATCAATGATTACATTCTTCAATTAATTAGAAAAAGAAGATTACTCTCCGCCCAGAAAAAATTAAAACTGGAATTGACCCCTCGTGAAATCGAAATTATAGGCCTGATCTGTCAGGAGTATACGAATAAGGAAATAGCCGAAAAACTATTCATCAGTCCAAGAACCGTAGAAGGGCACAGAAATCGAATTTTAGAAAAAACCCAGTGTAAAAATATTGCAGGAGTGGTTATCTATGCCATAGAACATAATCTGTTTGATGTTAATATATCCAAGTACAATTAAATAAAGACACAACCCAAGACATAGATCTGCTCTACAGAATATCAACGTATGGAGAGGATGCTAGGCTCCCAACGAATAGTGAATAGTGGATTATCGAAGATGTTTTGTCTTTACCTGGCGAACCAAAATCGTATGCCATAAATGCACAACCTGGAGAACCTCTTAAGGCTACCTTGGCCAATTACGACCCAGTCGATTTTTCCAAAAATGTGGACTCCAATAAGCTCGACTTACGAATCATCGAATCCTCAGGAGAAAGTAATTATCCTTTAACCAACAATGGGCATTCATCTTCTAACCATAATTCGGATAAGTCATACCTTGAGCCTCATTCCCACACAATAAAGACGGCATTCCTCCCATTTGATGAAAAGTGCAACACAAAAAACTACGTGTTTCCAAATCAAGTAAAAACACCCTACCCCAATACCTATTGGCCACTTATATTTGAACTATGTTTTAAAGGATAAAAGATCAATATGTAGTAAGATCATTCTCACATACTTATTGATTATTCCAGATGTGATATTTCAACCCCAATGTCGTACATCCACCTATCCTGCAAAACCTCAAAAAACTATTTTGAATCTTAACAGTATGTACCTTCTGCCTTGACATTTGCCAAAATTAATAGGCAGAAGGCATCTTATTTAGATGAGGTGATTTCACTCTACTATAAGACCTTTCTATTTTAAACACAGTATCGTTGTGAATTCTTTGAGGTCTTAACGACCCTAATGGTTTATAATCAACTTCACGTGGGGCAAAATATCGAATGTCCGATAAAGTAGCATTAATTTCAGAAAACAAGATCTACTAATACCGCTAAACCAAGGATGGTAAATAAAGTAGAAAGCATGATGTTTAAGTTGCGCGTAATAAATTCAGATTTTCTGGCAACGACATCTGCCAATATGGAATAAATGCTAAACATCAGAAATCCACCCAATAAAACTCCAACCGACATGAAATAGATATTCGGTGGAATCGCTGTAATCTGACCACTAGCTTCCAAAGCCAACGCTGCGGTAAAATAATACGGCAAGGCCAGCATATTAATTGATGAGAGCAAAAGACCGAGCACAAATGGATGTTTCTGATCAACATTCTCTTTGGTGGATATGATTTTTTTTGATTGTTGGTAGAAAAAATAAGCCAACGAAAATAATACAATAACACCCAATCTTTTGAGCCATTCTATTACATCAGGATTGCTGTCCAAAAATCTTAAAAAAGCAAAAGCTACCAGAGATTGAATGGAGTTTACTAAGCTAGCACCCATGGCGAATAAAAATCCCGCATTTCTACCTTGATCTATGGATGTGCGCACGGTAGTCATATTGAGCATAGCAGGTGCTATGAACCCAATTACTGCCAGAAAAAACCCATAAAAAAGATATATGCCCACTCTTTATTATTTACTGAACGAAACGAAAACCATTGCCATTTGTTGATAGGGATATCCTTAATTTAATGCGGTGTTCGTCAATTCTATTTAAATTATTGCGAAGCTACCTACTTTAATTCAATTATGATCAATTTTTAGACCAATGAAATATCCTTAAAATCCTTTTATATTTACATTTTTTATAATAACTGCAATTTGAATCCACATTTAGATCCATCCGAATCTCAGTTTACAAGCGAAGAAAAGCAAGTAGAGAAAGCTTTAAGACCCAAGAGCTTAAGCGATTTTAGTGGTCAACCTAAGATTGTAGAGAATCTCAAAGTATTCATTCAAGCTGCCAAGCAGCGAGAGGAAGCGCTGGATCACGTGTTGCTGCACGGACCTCCTGGGCTGGGCAAAACCACGCTTTCTCATATCGTAGCCGCTGAGATGGAATCGGATATTAAAATGACGTCAGGGCCGGTATTGGAAAAACCTGGTGATCTTGCTGGTTTGCTTACGAATCTCGATGACGGAGATGTGCTATTCATAGACGAGATTCATCGACTCAACAACGTGGTTGAAGAATACCTCTATAGTGCCATGGAGGATTACCGGATTGATATTATGATCGATAGCGGGCCCAATGCGCGAAGTATTCAGTTGAGTCTGAATCCCTTTACCCTGATTGGAGCCACTACCCGAATGGGACTCCTTACCGCACCAATGCGTGCACGATTTGGAATTACTTGTTTGCTCGATTATTATGATGTAAAAACATTGGAGAATATTATTTTTCGGAGTGCCGAAATTCTAAATGTCCCCATTGATTCCAAAGGGGCAAAAGAGATTGCAAGAAGAAGCCGAGGAACTCCTCGAATAGCCAATGCCCTGTTGCGCCGTATTCGGGATTTCGCTCAAATTAAAGGCAACGGGACGATTGATCAAGCTATTGCTAAATATGGATTGGAAGCATTGAATGTGGATGAAGGAGGATTGGACGAAATGGATAATAAAATTTTAAGCACAATCATTACCAAATTCAAAGGTGGTCCGGTAGGAATCAGTACAATTGCAACTGCTGTGGGAGAAGAAGCCGGAACTATTGAGGAAGTTCATGAGCCCTTCCTGATCATGGAGGGATATATACAACGTACACCTCGCGGAAGGGAAGTAACTGCCAAAGCGTTTAAGCACTTGGGCATTGTCCCTCCTACCCAAACCGGAAGTCTTTTTTGACGTATGAAAGTCAGCCTAATCAACGAATTCAAAGATAAATTCAAGACCTATCTTACCGAAGGTGGTGATAGTTCCAATGCTTTTTATTTTGAGATTATCCATAACTGGCAGAACCATTGGAATATTGAAGGTAAAGCGCTGCACAAAATCTACGATGCAAGCCTTCAATCCAAGATATCTGCCCGACTCTGGGGTGGATCTGTCAACAGTCCAAAATCAATGATGATGATACTCCTGCAACGGGAAGAAGAATTTATGAGGGCCACATTCAGGGATCTATTCAAAGAGGCATTAGATTTGGGCTTACGGTTGGATCGTTTTGGCTTTCATACCGACCAAGTATTCAAGCCATTACAGAGTGAAGACAAGCGTCATGTTTCTCATTTGCATCACGATAGAGAAATTCTATGTCTTTATCTTTCTCTGGAATATCCAGACCGCTATTGTCTTTTTAACTATCCGGCATTTCAGAAAATGATGCAACTCTTCGAATCACGAAATATCCCCACAAAAGTAGAAGTCGAACGCTACTACAAATCATGCCGCGGCATAAAAAATCTATTGATGAAGGATGAAGAATTTGTAGAACTATTCAAAGATCGATATCAATTGGATGCCGATTATTCTATGGGTTTGATGATCATGTCTGTCTTTATGGAATTTATTGCTTCTTGAGGGTAAGTTGATATTTATTCGTTGGATTGATGCAATTCAATACTACTTTTAAAAAACTACCGGCTTAGATCGCCCAAAAACCCTAGCAGATAAACACTCTTAATAAATTCTCGATTGGTACATTCTATTTCTGATCTTCCGGCGCTGGAATAAAAGATATCGCGCAATTTCCGCAAGCATCATTACAGACGAAAAGACTATTTGCTCTCAAACTATTGCTATTTTTATTGTATTGTAGGTTTGTATAATGGGCTTGCACGGGCTCTAAACCAATCTGCTAAGAGAAAGAAAACGTATGTAGGAAGTAAATCCT
>JBCCVV010000366.1:0-5083 GCA_039194925.1 Bacteroidota bacterium | reverse complement strand
ATGGATTGCCCATTTACTTCGGGAAGTCTCAAGAAGACTGAATTTAACAATATCGTAGAAATTCTTAAAATCACTTATGATTTAGAAATTGAAAATCTTGAGGATGGAAGCGTAGCCCTTACCGTTTCTGACTGTAAGTAATCTACTTTACAAACTTTCAATTGGTCGGCAGATCAATTTTTTCGTTTTTGTATTACGACTAATTTATATATGTATATCTTTGGGTATGGTTTTTGGGTACTATCCTAGAAACTAGGATTTTTTACTTTGCCACCTGAGGGTTCGTCTATGTTCAAACGAGTATTGTTTTATTTAATAATCTTGTGCTTTGCTCAATCCACCTATGCACAGGCTGTTTTGGTAGACGAAGTTGCGCTTAGCTATATTGCAAATAATAAACCCTTAAGCCTGGTCCTCAAAGAATTAAGCGATAAATCTAATGTCAATATTGCTTTTTCTGAACGAAAAATTCCAGCCAATAGTAAGGTCTCGATCACAGCCTATAATCAACCCCTTGGTATTATTCTCAAAGCGATTCTCGAAAAAAGAAAATGTCGGTACGATATCATCGGTGATGAGATCGTGGTCTCTCGTATTTCTTATCGAGATTTGAATCGTGCCCTGACGATTAGCGGCTATGTTTCGGATAAGAAATCTGGAGAAATGCTGGTAGGAGCCAATGTTTATCTCTTTGATAAATCCAAGGGCACACAAACAAATGAATATGGATTTTACAGTCTTACGCTTCCGAAAGGAACCAAGCGGATTTACTATTCTTATTTAGGCTATCAACAAGAAGTAGAGGAACTCTATCTAGAAGAAGATGTTAGCATGGATAAAGAGTTGGTTCCCGATGTCCAGCTCAATGAGATCATTATTCTGGATGATGTGGAAAACCAGGAAGAACCACAAACCATATCTCAGAGTAAGCTCAATTTGGATAGAATCAGAACAGCCTCTTCGTTACTAGGGGAGTCCGATATTATGCGCCTGGTAGGGATGATGCCCGGTGTGGATAGTGGAGCAGACGGTATGGGGGGAATGAACGTGAGAGGTGGTTCAGCAGATCAAAACTTGGTGCTCTTGGATGGAGTGCCTATTTACAGCCCGGGTCATGCGCTGGGTTTATTCTCTGTTTTCAATTCCAATATTATTAAGAATGCAACCCTGATCAAAGGAAATATCCCAGCTCGATATGGTGGGCGACTCTCGTCGGTTTTGGATATTAGAACACGTGAGGGGAATAACAAAAAGCTTTCCGGTGATGTCACATTGTCTGCACTGGCGCTCAAAGGTACGGTCGAAGGCCCCATAGGATCTAATGGAAGTAGCTATATTTTTTCAGCCAGACGTACGTTGCTGGATGTCTATATCCAAAGCATTACCAGGTTTCAAAATGAAAGCAATGGGGATATCGGGTTTTCGAATTACAATTTTATGGATTTAAATGGTAAGGTCAACTTCAAACTTTCGAAAAAACATCGGTTGCTGGTAAGTGGATTTTACGGGGAGGATAATTTTTACACAGAGAAATTAGATATTGATCGGGAAGAGACTACTTCCACCGTTTTAACTTCAGATACCCAAACAAGATGGGATTGGGGAAATCGCGTTTTTTCTGCCAAACTGGTATCCCAATATTCCAAGAAAACGTTTGGAAGACTTACGGCATATTATACTGGTTTTGATTTTGACTCTTTCGAAAAGGATGACTTTACGCGTGTGGATACGGTACAAAGAAGAACCTATAAAGCTGGGTTTTTCAAGTCGGCCATAAGTGATTTAGGGTTAAAATATGATTTTGACTATTTGCCGAATTCGTCCCATGTTATTCGATTCGGAGCAGGAGCGATTCGTCATAACTTCAGTCCGGGGTTGGTAGCTATCAATAATTCGGATGATCTTTTTGCTTTGGATGAAGAGATCAATGAGATGGTCGTACAGTCTCAGATAGAGGAAACAAAATTGATAGGCAATGAATTTTTTGGCTATTTGGAAGATGAAATCTCTATCGGATATGGTACAACGATCAATCTTGGCGCCCATGTCAATTATACGATGACTGATGAGCAGACGTATCTGAGTATTCAGCCCAGGGTGTCGCTCCTGGCCAGATGGGATAATGCGTTTTTTAAGGTAGGAGTGTCCAGAATGAATCAGTACCTGCATCTGTTGTCTAGTAATGGCCTGGGGCTTCCAACCGATGTTTGGTTGCCCTCTACAGATGAATTGGCTCCTGAACTGTCGTGGATTGCTACCGCCGGAGTAGGGTATTACAATGCAGCTGGATTTAGAATGGGAATAGAAGGGTACTATAAATTATTCGATGAGTTGACTACCTTTAATGAAGGAGGCATAACCCAGATAAGCGCGACCAATGATTGGGAAGCATTACTTCCTGTTGGTACGGGTAGTGCGTATGGTATGGAGGTCTATTTTGATCATATTATAGGACGTACAACGTGGAACTCCAATTATACATTAGCTTTCTCTGACCGTGAATTTGCTGACTTAAATGCAGGTGGAAATCCGTTTCCATTTCGATTCAATCGAAGACACAATCTAAAGTTGGGTTTCCTCCATAAAATAACCGACAACACGGAATTCACCTTGAACTGGAATTTATCCAGTGGGAATCCCATTACAGAACCTTCCGGGTCGGTAATTGATGTGGAGGGAGAATTGTTGGTTGTTTATCTCGAAAAAAACGGAGGCTTGTTGCCAACCTATCACAGAGTAGATATTGGTTTTAATTTTTACAACAAATATACGTGGGGGAGAACCAAGCTTTCTTTAGGGTTATATAATGCTTTCAACCGGAACAATCCTTTCTACACCGATATCGAGAAAAAACTGGAAAATCCCGAAGCATATGAAATTGTGGAGTTCTCAATCCTCCCCATTATACCTAGCATCGCCTATTCTGTCTCTTTTTGATAATTGATGATAATTACAGTACACTTTATGTCAGATGTAAAATAGTTGACACTATTGTCGAGGAATTTAAATAAGTAGTTGATAATCAGTGGATTAAATTTAAGTAGTGCAAACTTGGTGACTTTTTGGTAAATTCAGGTCTTAACGTTAGGAATTAATGCTGAAAAATCGGTTATTGATGTTTTTTTGCCAAGTAGGTGACAAAAATCTAAAAAAATAGTCCTACTTTTGATTAATATTCAGAATATCAAGCATTTGGGAAGATTTTCGACATTTTTAGTTTTGTTTATTGCGCTCATCCTCTCAGGTTGTGTAAACAGAATTGATATACCGGAAGATGAAGATTCGGTATTGGTTATCAACCTTGAAATGCTCAAGGGCCAAACCCGATATACGGCTGATTTCAAAACATCGAATAATCTGAATGGTACTTTTCCCATCTCTTCTCCAAACGATGCCGTTATAAAAATCATAGATCCAAACCCAAATGAAGCAGATGTTGATCCTGTGATCGAGTTGATTTTTGATGAGGAATCCGGTATGTATGTTTCTGACCAGCAATCAAATCAAACGTTTTTGAGACTTGGAAGGACTTACGAATTGGAAGCCAGTATTGAAGGCTCGAATTTTGAAAGGATATCAGCGACAACTACGGTGCCATATGAGCTTAAAATAAATGCGCTGGAATTGCTTTCAGAGGAAACGATAATGGATAAAGAAGGGAATGAATTCTGGCAAGGAATAATAGGAGTTGAATTTATTCCTTCGGTAAATAAAAACACGAAATATGGTCATTTGCATTTGACAGAAATGAAAACGTTTATAATGCAAGAGCCAGGACAAGATCCGACCTATCCAATGGAAGGAGATTCAGAGTATTTTCAATTGATAAATGTTAATATAGGATCTTTAGCGATCACTGATATCGCACATCGGGATGGTTTCTTCATCGATTTTGATAATTTGGATAATGCGTATGCCGAATTTGTAATTCGTTCTCCCTTTCCGATTACCGAACCCAATCAGGTTACAGCTGTAATCCGTGCTAATCTTACGGCTGTTAGTGTAGATCATTATAATTATCACCTTGCTTTGCACAATATTAGAGAAGGTGAGGAAAATATTTTTCAGGAAAATGCCCTTTACCGATCCAATATTGAAAAAGGATTTGGATTATTTTCAACATGCCACGAATCGATTTCAACTCATCTTATCAGATAACACGTTAATCATCTACTAGCATTTCATTGTGCTTCTTGTTGCCTTGTAGGTAAATTCCAATTAGTCCTATTAAATTAAATTAGCTTGTTGCTGAGTACGTTTAATCAAGTTTCAGGTGTTGGAGATTAGAGCTATGAATTATGCTATACGGTCCGATTTCAAAACACAGGAAATGCACCGGCCATTGATGTCTTAATTTTTGATACTATTGATGGCAATGTAGAGAGCAGGGCATTCGAGGAGGTCAATAGCAGCCATGACATGAATACAAGTATCACTGGTAATGCGGTGGAATTTTTGTTTAGCTTGTAGATAGTATAAATGATAAGTCACCCCAGATTTATGGTTATCCTATTCTTTTCGGAGATGAAATCCAAGTGAACGTAAGGAGTTGTGGGATTGAGATGATAAACGTATACGATTTGCCAGGAAGACGTATTCCAACGGATGGGCAAAATGAAACGGAATCTATTGATACGAGACACATCTCTGTAGGACTTTATATATAGGTGGTCAACTTAGATGATGGAAAGAGGATTGTAAAAGAGGTGGTCAAAAAATAGAAATTTGCTTAAAACAGCATCGTTCTGATTGGCCATTTCAATCTAGATTACAAGAAATATATGCTTGAATGAATGGAGGAAGTTGATGAATGGTGAAATAATCTACAGCTCGCGTGGCAATTCTATAAGGCCTATGCTTTCTGTTATTTAATTTTTTTTGAAGTGATCGTTAAATACTCTTTAATTGTTCCCAATACTATCTTTCGAGGTATAAAATGCGCTTTGTACCACTATTTTAACTGTTTGTAACGAGGTGATTTTTGGGTGTAAATGCTGTGTTTTTTATTTTGAAAAAATTGTAAAATATTTTTGTCAATAAATAGCAAAAAAAAAATACATAAACCTCAGATTCTCACTTTTAT
>JBCCVV010000365.1:0-5103 GCA_039194925.1 Bacteroidota bacterium | reverse complement strand
ATTAATAATTATTGTTATCTTTGAGATTTTAAGGATCTCAAAATAATCTCATGAGGAAAGCTACATTCACCCTGGTGCGTCCGCTTCTAGGTATATTTACAGCGGTTCTGTGCTTGTTTTCAATTGAAATTTACAGCCAGCAATTCGATGTTGCTCTGACAAAAACTACAGTTACTTCGGCTCCTGTGAAATATGGAACAGCAGTTCCCTTCAATTTCACGATCTTCAATCAGGGGACGGATACCATCACTAATATTGAAATTATCGATCATTTTGGTGATGGATACGAGTTTCAGGGAAGCCTGAATATGGATTGGAGCGAACATCCCACTATTGTCAATGCTGTCACTACGTTGTATACGGAGATGATTCCCCCGAATCAAAGTAGGATTGTTACCTTGAATTTGGTGGTTCGGCCCGGAGATTCATTCGATGATTGGCATAATACGGGAGAGGTAGTTTCGTTTACGGATGTGAATTTAGTAGATAGAGAGGATGAAGATTTGGATTCAGATGGTAACGAAAATCCTGACGATGATGCAGGAGGTTTACTAGGTAGTGACGCGGATGACGAAATCAATGGGAATGGTATGGGAGCCCCTAATGATGGTGTAGCTGCTACTGATGAAGACGATCACGATAGAGATAGTATTCAGGTATTTGATTTGGCCATTATAAAAGAACTTGATCCAATTACGGGATACAGCTATGGAGATACACTGACATTTAACATTACCGTTTATAATCAAGGTAACATGTTGGCAAGAATTGTACGTGTCAGAGATATTATACCAGAGGGATACATTAATCCTATTGCAGAAAATGAGGCCAATGGTTGGTCCAATGATCCTGTGAATCCTTTATACACGATTGATGCAATTCCCCCATTTGATAGTGCCGAAATATCCATTCAATTGATCTTAGACCCAACTTCTGTGGATGAAAATGCCTGGCATAATTATTCGGAGATCTTCTCGGCAAGAGATGAAAATTTAACCGATGTAAATGCATTTGATGCCGATAGCTCACCTGCCTCCAATACGGATGGAGAGCGTAGTATAAAACCTGGCGATGCGGATGACAATTATATTGGAAATAATCCTTCAAATCCATTTGATGAAGATGATCATGATCCCGCTGGTCCGGTTGTTTTTGATTTGGCGTTAATTAAAGAAAGAACGACTGCTTTGTCCAGCTTTAACTACGGAACACCCATTGAATATACGTACACCGTTCAAAATCAAGGGAATGTTGATGCCATTAGCATTGAATTACGGGATAGTCTTCCATGTGGAGCGATGTTTGAACAGGTATTAAACCCGGATTGGAATTACGACCCGGTAGAGAGAGTTGCTACTAGAACAATTGGGCCTTTAGATGCTTCGACCCAGGTGCAAGGTTCACTTACCCTTACGGTGATTCCTTGTACAATAGATCAAGAAACAGCATGGACAAATTATATGGAAATCTCATCGGCAACGACCGCTGATGGAGTCCAATTTGAAGAAATTGATGGATTTTTTGACTCGAATATGTCTAATGATCCAGGAGGTGTACCTTTGACAAGCACCGACAATGCTCTTGATGGACTGGGAATTATAGATGAAGACAATCACGATGTAGAACTGCTACAAGTGTACGATTTGGCCCTAAAGAAAGAGTTAATTACCTCTGGGCCTTATAGTGAAGGGCAAGATTTAGATTTCAGAATTCGGGTATACAACCAAGGAAATATTGTAATTCAGGATCTGGTGGTAGAAGACTTCATTCCAGAGGGATATGGTTACGATCCGGTGGTAAATGCTCCATTGGGATGGACAAACTCTTACACAACCTTAGTGGGTGGAGTTCCTACATTGTTTCCGGATACGCTAAATGTTATGGAAGATATTTTCCTTACTCCTGAGGATAGTATTGATATAATGATCACCTTGGAGTTGGAACTTGATGCAATGGATATTTCGGATTGGTACAATTACGCCCATATTTGGATAGCCACGGATACCGTAGGGAATAATAGATTCGACGACGCGGATAGTAATCCATTTGATGTTACGGCATTGGAATTTGCAGTGGTACCTGATAGTCCTCAGGATAATGATATTTTCTCCCTAGGTAAGTCTGTCACTCCACAAATCGAGGAGGATGACCATGATGTGGCCAATATTAACTTTTTCGATCTTTCATTGACCAAAAACCTTCCAGCCGTTTTACCTACGGAATATAACGAAGATGTGACATTTGAAATAGTGGTTCGAAATGAAGGAGTACGATTTGCGCATGACATAACCGTAGTAGATTATCTTCCTTGTGGATTTGAGTTTAATCAGGCTGCAAATACAGGATGGGCTTTGAATGTCGGGACTGGAAATCCTGAGTATTTTTATACCGATACACTTTTTCCTGGAGAGGAAATAACAATTCCTATTGTATTAACCTTAGTAGAGTGTCAGTTTTTAGACGACAATGCATGGAGGAATATAGCTGAAATAAAAGATGGTCTTGACGATACAGGAATGACCGGTGATGATCAGGATAGTACCCCGGATGATAATTCCTTCAACGAACCAAATGGGGAAGATGACGTGGATGATGCCTTGATAGAGGTCTTTGATTTGGCATTAACTAAAATCGTAGTCAATCCTCAAATTTCCTACGAAATAGGCGAAGAAGTTACGTATACCATTTCTATAACGAATCAGGGGAATCTTGTAGCAAGTCAAATTGATATCGTAGATTATCTACCATGTGGAACTTCACTTTCTGCGGGTAATACAGGTTGGAGCGTAGATTTGAACGGGTACGCTGTCACAACAATTGCAGGATCTTTGGATCCGGGACAAACGACATCGGTAGATCTCACGCTTACGATCGAAACATGTCTCACCGAAACCGGTGTAAGAGACAACTTTGCTGAAATCTCAGATGCGAATGACCCTTCTGGTCCTTCCAATGATTTTGATAGCGATCCTGATAATATTCCCGATAATGACCCACCTGGCGAAGACGACATTGATAATGCTGAAATCAATCTATCCATAGGAGGTAGTATAGGAGATTTTGTTTGGAATGACTTTGATGGAGATGGAATTCAGGACGCTGGCGAACCAGGTATTCCTGATGTCATGGTTGAATTGTTTGATGCAACGGATAATCTTATTGCTGTAACCACAACAGATGGCAACGGATTGTATCTTTTTACAGATGTGATTGGCGGAGATTATTATATTGTTTTTACTCAAGATAATGAGGATTTGGCACCCACCGTTACAGGTGCTGGTAATGATGCCAATAACAGCAATGTGACCGGAGAAAATGGACCTGGAAGTACAGGAGTATTCACTTTACTGACTGGTGAGGATAATACTACCATTGATGCCGGTTATTTCCAATGCCTTGATATCATAGGTGTTACCTATTATGATGTCAACGAAGATGATATAAGACAGCCTACTGAAAACGGTATTAATGGTCTGGTGACCAATTTATACAGAAGAGTAAATGGAGTTTGGATACTTTGGGATAGTGAGACGACACATCACGACTACGCCACTCCTTCTGATGATGGAATATGGGACTTTTGTGTTCCTCCCGGAACGTATTATATAGAGGTTGTACTACCGCCTGTGGGACTGGTGACAGTGAGGCCATTCATCGGAGGGTCTAACTATGATAGTGATATCAATGGAGCAAATGGACCTAACACTACACCTTCTTTTACCTTAAATCCCGGAGGGTCAAAAACAGATTTGGGCGCAGGTTATTATCCGATGGCAACAGTTGGTAATAGAGTGTGGTATGATGAAAATGCCAATGGGATTCAGGAAGATTTTGAGGCAAAAGCAGAAGGTATAAACGTAGAAGTCTACAATATGGATCACGAATTAGTAGATGCTGCTATAACCGACGACCAAGGTATTTATAAAGTGGAATACTTACATAAGGAAGACTATTATCTTAAATTCGAAGCGCCGGAAGGAACATCATTTACGTTTGCGGACGCAAGTCAAAATGAAGATATGGATAGTGATGTAACGCATGCCATGGGAATCAATACAACAAATATAATCTCTTTCAACCCAGGGGACGAAATTATTCACATTGATGCTGGTATCGTTGCCGGTGTATTGCCATTGCAATGGAAGGACTTTAATGTTGAGAAATTGGATAGAAAGCATCATCTAACTTGGATAACTTCGAGAGAATTAAACGTTGACCATTTTGTGATAGAACGAAAGTTGGAATCAGAAGATGAATTCTACTCTATAGGAGAAATGTTGGCTGTTGGCAATAGTTTAAAAGATCTAACATACAGTTTCGAAGATAATAACATTGAAAGCACGGGTATTTATTATTATAGAATTAAACAAGTGGATGTTGATAGTAAGTTCACGTATTCTGATATCGATTGGGTAAATAGAACAAATTCTAAAGAGATTGTAAATTATCCAAATCCAGCCCGTGATGTTATCACCTTGGATGGATTAAATAGCGATGAAGTTTACTACGCAAAATTGATCGATTCACGAGGACAAGTACTTAAATCAATTAACCTTTCAGGCACAATAACGCAAAGAATAGAAATTGGCGATCTGCCTTCAGGAGTATACGAGATTTTATTACTATCAGATAATTCAATAGCTTATCAAAATAGCTTTATAAAGATTGAATAAAACAGAAAATAAGAGTTTCTAGTAAAGAAAAGAAAAAGCGGAAGTTTCAAGAATTGGAATTTCCGCTTTTTTGTAGTGGAAGATTGAAGGGATTTTCGATGAGATTGAAGGAAGTTCTCTTGAGAAAAAAGAGAGATAGAAGCCGGAAATTAAAGAGAATTTATATTGAGATGATTTAAAATTAAAGTAACGACTCCGGTGTCTTTTTTTTACTCAAACAAGTCGGTAAGACCTATATGTTCCTAGCCCTGGATCACAACCCAGGGCTAGGAATTGATAAAAAACACAATTTTGGCGATATTTTTGAATAAAAATAATGACAAAATTACTACCAACGGTATTGTTAAACTGTCACCTGAGTTGTTGCAAAACAAGTAATCGGGCTTAAGAATTGAATTATAAGACTACGCACTCATATATAAATATTTAT
>JBCCVV010000364.1:0-5120 GCA_039194925.1 Bacteroidota bacterium | reverse complement strand
GCCAAATCCAATCCTTCTCTAATCGCACCAACACTATTAGAAAAATATTTGCAATTTCTGGATTCTTTTGATCATCATTTGAATACAATGTCTGGCTTTCATAAAACGCTTATTCATAATGATTTTAATACCAGAAATATATGCCTCAAGTCCGAAAATGGCAGTATGAATCTGGTTGCGTATGATTGGGAATTGTCGGCATTTCACAATCCACAGCGGGACTTGATAGAGTTTCTATGCTCGGTGATGCCTCAAAATTCCTCAAAAGATGATTTTGATCGATATGTAAAAGTTTATTTTAAAAAATTGAGAGAAATTACCGGTATTGATATTCCAGAATCTGAATTTTTGAAAGTATTAAAGTTGAATGCGTATGAATACGCCCTGGTTCGTCTCAATCTATATCTTCTTGTTCGCAACCTGATGAACCTTGATTTTATTGAACCCCTCTACAAAAACCTGATCCGATTTGGAATCGAAGATTAACGCCGGAATGAATACAAACAAGACTGAAAATCCCATAGACGAACTTTTGATTCTCTTAAGTTATAATGAATTGAGAGAGGAAGAAAAAGCCAGAGTGAATGAATTGTGTTCAACGCTTTCGGATTGGAATGGATTTTATGATCTGGCATTGTTTAATAAGTTGGTGCCTCATGTTTATAATGGCATGCTCGAATTGAACGTATTGGACTTGGTGCCAAAAGATGTAGAGATGAAACTGGAAAGAAGAGCCACCGAGATCAAACAAAGAAATAGAGATCGATTGGAGACTGGTATGCCAGTTTTAAAACTCTTTAATACGCAAAAGATTCCCTTTGTGGTTTTAAAAGGTGTGTTATTTGCTGAAACGATTTATCACAATTCGTACTACAAACGAATGAATGATATTGATATTCTGGTACCTAAAGATCGAATTCCGGAAATCATCACCATATACGAATTGGAAGGTTGGTTGTGTGTAGGTGAAAGGGTAGGGGGTAACCCGGAAAAGCAGTTGAAAACATCGCATCATTTGCCACCTTATGTGCACAAAAGTATGAAATGCATGTTTGGTACACAATGGGGGTTAAAATCTCCTCGGGCTCCATATCGGATTGATTATGACGCAATTTGGAAGAGAGTACGTCCATTTTCCTTCATGGAGCTGGAGGCGCTGCAAATGTCACCCGAAGATAATTTGCATCACATCTGTGTTCATTTAGGATATTATAAAACTAGCGTGCGAGATGTGTTTGATATTTATAATCTGATCCGAAAGTACAGGAAAGAATTGGATTGGGGTTTATTTCTAGAGGAGGTAGAAAAAGCAGGTACGCAAGGTCCAGTCTATTTTGCCTTGTCATTGGCCAATAATCTCTGTCCAATGAATGAGATGCAAAATATCATAAATCGAGTCACGTCAAAAGCCAACTCTTTTTTCCGCAATGGTGTTCGTGAAAAGACGAAAAGTCAGGCGATTCAATTGCGAATAGGGTCACATTATCTGGGAGAAATTGAAAAAGCAATTTCAGAATTCAATGCAACCAGCAAATTTGGAGAGAAGATTTCCTATTTCTTTAAGGTGTGGAAAAGTTTGCTGTGGCCTCCCATGGAAGAGGCACGTAAGATAAATGCCAGATTAGATTCAAAAGGCATTGATTCGATATGGATTCGCCTAACAAGCCCTTTTCGGCTGATGAGCGCTATTGCCAATGAGATTGGCTGGACATTGCTGTTTGGATTGATGGTGAAAACTGTGGTGGATGTAATTCTATCGCTATTCACTTCAGGCAAATCACGTCGCTCTATTGCGGATTATGCTCGTGAAATGGGAATTGATGAAAACGATCTTCAAAAACTAAAAGACTCAATACAATAATGAAGGAACCAAGATGGATATGTATCACCGGACTGGATGGTGCCGGAAAGTCAAGTCTGGTGAAAAACATACTTGAAGATAAAGAGTGGCAAGGTCAGAAAGTGGTTAGGGAAGTCACCATTTGGGATTACTTTACATTACCCCCCGAAGAACGTTTTTTGCATGTTAAATCTAAACTTGATGTAGACAATTATCTGGGACGTCTGGACACCGTTAGTCGTTCTTACTTTTTATTGCATTGTCTTGCCCATTCGGTTCATTTGGCACGAAAATCAGATGTTGATATTGCGATTTTAAATGGGTATTGGTATAAGTATATGGCTAGTGAAGTGGCATATGGCGGGGATAGAGAAAAATTGGTGAAGTGGGCTGAAATTCTGCCTGAACCGGAGACGATTTTTGTTTTGAATATTCCTATTTCAACTGCTGCGGAGAGAAAGGAGTTTTTCTCTGGGTATGAAAGTGGATTTCCAAATAACCGAGACAAGAAGGCATTCGCTAAATTTCAGGTAAAAGTGCATGACGCTTTTGATGAAATAATGAAAAATAAGAAAACACATTCTCTCAATGGTGAAAAGACGCTGAATGAATTGAAGAATGAAGTCCTAAACTATTTTTGATATGAAAACAAGAAAAGTAGCCATAACGGGAATAGATGGATGTGGTAAGAGCACGTTGATCCAGGAATTGATGAATCGCTGTTCGGATCATGGAAATTTATATCAAGCATTTTCATGCACCAATTACCATGATACACCAAATGCTCCATTCTCAGCACTTTCCCGCGCATTTGATCAGTTATCTCAGTTCGCTGATGCACGGAATGACTCGAAACTAAAATATGCAGCACTTTATCTGAAGATGAGCTTGTTTGGACCGATTGAGCAGTTCTTTCTAAACCAGTTTTCTCCACAATTTTTAATTACAGAACGGCAAGCATTGGTCGCAAGTTTGGTCTATGGGCAATTCTACGCTCAAGTCAATAGAAATAAAGACGAAAACGAAGGTGTAAAATCACTTTGGACACCAGAACTTTTGAACGACGATAATTTCCATTGGAAGGAGATTTTGCATTGGTTTGAATTGGAAAATATACGGCTGGACCGGAAGCTCGACCTATGGCAACTGCCAGAATATTTGATGGAAGTACAAGCAAATGAACCTATGACGCTATTGAAGATTCTTGAAAAAATGTTCCGAACAAGTTTGCCTGAAAAAATTATCTACTTACAAATTGATGAAGAAATAGCGGCAAATCGGGTAGGCCTGGGGAAAACGAAAGAGATCCATGAATCACAACAACACTTAAAACAACTTCATCTATACTACCAAAAAGTACTTGGACTGGTTGGGAAAGCAGGAGTTCAGACGATAGTGTTACCTGTTGGTTCCAAGACTCCCGAAGCAATTTGTTTAGAAGTAATTCATATCCTCAATTGACTATTGCAATGGATGTAACGTATGTAATTGCACATGATATAGGCACTTCAACGCATAAATGCAGTCTGGTGGCGTTGGGAGATACTGCTGAATTAATGGTCTCCAAAATTAATCACTACGATCTGGAAGTGTCATCCGAAAGTGGCTATGTAGAGCAAGATCCAAATGATTGGTGGAAAGCGATTTGCAAAGGTTCTATTGAAGTGCTAAACGAAACAGGTGTCGATAAGAGTAGGATTAAGGCCATAGTATTTTGTGCCCAAATGCAAGGCTTCGTCCCTGTTGATAAAGAAGGAAAGCATCTTCGGCAAGCCATCAATTTTTTAGACGGCAGGGCAAACGCTCAAATTGAGAGAAACTTATATAAAGGATTGATAAAAATAAATGGGTGGAATGCTTACAAAACCCTAAGATCGCTCTACATCAGTGGAGGGCTGAATGCCACACCTAAAGATCCTTTATGGAAATACCATTGGATGCGAGACAATGAGCCGGATAAATTTGAAAGAATGTACAAATGGCTCGACGTAAAAGATTATATCATTCAGAGATGTACAGGAAGATTTTGTTGCACGATGGATTCTGCTAATCTCACTTTTTTGTTCGATACCCGAAAAGGAAAATACAAGTGGGATAACGGACTTTGCAGCTTGTTTGGGGTGGATTCCAATCACTTGCCGGAGGTAGTTCATGCTTCGGATATCGCGGGTACACTTACAGCGAATGCCGCCGCAGAGATGGGCTTACTTGAAGGGACGCCGGTTATTGCGGGTGGTGGTGATGCGTCGCTTATTCCTATTGGAGCCGGATGTACGGAGGTAGAACAAATCCATATATACATAGGAACCTCGGGATGGGTTTCTTCGGTCCAACAACGCCGAAAACTGGACATTGATAATTTTATTGCTTCTATCGTCGGTGCTATTCCGGAACATTATAACTACATCGCCGAACAAGAAACTGCGGGAATATGTCTGCAATGGGTGAAAGATAATTTGCTTAGACTGGATTCTAACGAAGATTTAAGTTATCGGGAAAGTGATGCCATTTTTAAGTCAGAACAGTTTTATCAATATTTGGAAAAGTGTTTGGAGAATACGGCACCCGGAGCGGATGGAATATTATTTACGCCCTGGTTACAAGGGAATAGAGCTCCTCGAGAAGACAATTTTGCCCGTGGGATGTTTTTCAATATTCATTTGCAAACGAGTAAAATGGAAATGATTCGAGCCGTAATGGAAGGTGTTGCTTTTCACATGCGTTGGATGCTCGAAGCAATGGAACAAAAAACGGCTCGTCATTCGGTAATCCGGCTGATCGGTGGAGGTGCAACTCCCGCATGGGGTCAAATACTGGCCGATGTCACAGGAAGAACCATAGAAATCGTAGCCAATCCACAGAGCGGTGGCACTATAGGAGCTGCTTTGGTAGCTGGAGTCGGGCTAGGTATCTATCCTTCTTTAGGATCTGTGGGAAAACGAATTCAAATAACTCATCGCCTTCAAGCCAGAACCGAGTTTCGCGAAACATACGACAGATCGTTCAAGGCCTTCAAAATGCTTTACGATGGAAATAAAAAGATTTTTAGAGGATTAAATGCTTGATTGCTAAGATATCTACCCAGTATTCAAGCATTTAAGCATTCACCCATTTAATTCTAGATTTAGAGTTTTAGCGTACTTTCTACGATCTTATAGAACCACTTCGAGGGCAGGTACCTTTTGGATAATGTTCCTAATATTTCGTCGATTCGTCCAAAGAGGTAGTTGAATTTCGGATTTTTCTTGTTGATGACCTTATGTATGAGTTTTGCTACTTT
>JBCCVV010000363.1:0-5137 GCA_039194925.1 Bacteroidota bacterium | reverse complement strand
GGACTTTCTTCTCCCAATATTCGATTCTTTGATTGGAGATGTAGCTTTAATTTTTCTTCCAAAGATTTATCATCTTCTTTTTTCTCTTGTTCTTCTTTCATTGTGCTAATTTAGTAGACACACTTATTTGAACAGTCTCCGCGTATGAGCCCACTAATCTACTTTGCCACTAAAAGACTCTGCCACTCAAAAACTCAACAATTCAAAAACTCAACAATTCAAAAACTCAACAATTCAAAAACTCAACAATTCAAAAACCGTATAAGTCACATTTCAATTTTCCCCGCCAAGTCCAACAAATACGCATACTCCATCGCCACTTCTCTAAACCTTCTAAACCTTCCCGAAGCACCTCCGTGCCCGGTATCCATATTGCAATACATTAGAATCGGTTGATCGTCCGCTTTTAATTCTCGTAGTTTGGCCACCCATTTTGCGGGTTCCCAATACTGTACCTGGCTGTCGTGGTATCCCGTGGTAACAAGTATAGAAGGGTAGTCCTTTTTTTCCACATTATCGTAGGGAGAATACGATTTCATGTAGTCATAATACGTCTTGTCGTTGGGGTTTCCCCATTCGTCATATTCACCGGTAGTCAATGGAATGGACTCATCCAACATCGTGGTGACAACATCCACAAAGGGAACAGCGGCTACTATTCCTTTCCAAAGATCCGGTCTCATATTCGCAATTCCTCCCATCAACATTCCACCGGCACTTCCGCCCATGGCAAATAGCTGATTTTTAGAGGTGTAGTTATGTTCAGTTAAATAATCACCTACATCAATGAAATCGGTGAAAGTGTTCATTTTATTCAGGAATTTTCCATCCTCATACCATTGTCTTCCTAATTCTTGGCCACCTCGAATGTGTGCAATGGCATAACCGAATCCTCTATCCAAAAGGCTCAATCGTACAGAACTGAAATAAGGGTCAATGCTATGTCCATAGGATCCATACGCATATAAAAGAAAAGGCGCCTTCCCATCTTTTTGGAAGCCTTTTTTGTAAACAACGGAAACGGGCACTTCTTTTCCATCTCTTGCCTTGACCATTAACCGTTCTGAATCATAATACTTAGGGTCAAAATCACCAAGAACTTCGGTTTGTTTTTTCAATTCCAATGCTCTTGTCTCCATGTTGTAGTCGTAAATCGAATGAGGCGTCGTCATTGAAGTATACGTCAATCGGAGAATGTCAGTATCAAAGTCCAAATTAATGTTTGTTCCGGAAGTATAGGCTTCTTCTTCAAATTCAATGTAATGGTTTTTTCCTTCCCAAGGCATAATTCGCAAGCAGCTGATCCCCTTTACCCGTTCATTCAATACTAAATAATTTTTAAAAATTTCCACATCCTCAATAAGTACATCTTCTCTATGTGGGATAAGGTCTTTCCATGATTCCTTTTGGGTACTATCCTCCGGAGTCACCATAATCTTAAAGTTATATGCTCCATCTTTATTGGTCCGGATATAAAATTTGTCATCATAATGAGCGAATGAGTATTCCAATTTCCGTTCTCTTTTTTGAAATAGTCTTAATTCGCTGTATGGATGGTTGGCATCCAAAAGATAGAATTCTTGCGAGAGTGTAGCCCATGATCCAATGACAATGTACTTTCGGGATTTGGTTTTGAAAACAAAGGCATTGAAGGTGTCATCTTCTTCATGATAAACTTCTACATCGTTTTCGGGATTATCACCAAGAATATGCCTGAAAACCTTGTAAGAACGGAGCGTTTCATCTTTTCGGGTATAAAAAATAGTCTTGTTGTCATTCGCCCAAATTGCAGTTCCGGTCGTGTTTTTAATCCGATCATTAAACATTTCTCCTGTTTCCAGATTTTTGAATCGGAGCGTATATTGACGTCTGCTCACGGTATCTTCTCCATAAGCAAGGATTGAATTGTCAGGGCTTACAGATCTGGAGGAAACGTTGTAATATTCATACGGTTCGGCCAATACATTGACATCCAGCAATATTTCTTCATGGTTATCCAGATTGTCTTTTTTCCTTGAATAGATGGGATATTCCTTGCCTTTTTCAAAACGTGTAATATAGAAATAGCCATTCCATTTGTATGGGACAGAGCTGTCGTCCTGTTTTATTCTACCTTTAATTTCTTCGAAAAGTCTGTCCTGGAACCCCTCAAGATGATCCATCATTTTGGAGCGATAGTCATTCTCGGCATTGAGGTAGTCCACAACTTTTTGGGTTTGAGTATCTGGTTTTTCTGAAGTTTTTTGCTCATCCGATAGCTTCATCCAATAGTAATTGTCTATTCGATCATCTCCATGTTTGGAAAGTGTTGTTGGAGATTTTTCCGCTATGGGAGGAAGGATATCTTTTTTGGTTAGAATGCTCATTGATTTAGGTTTTAAGAAGGGTCAAAATTAGAAGAATAGAATATAAAACTAAATGGATTCTAATTTTTTTAATTCTCTTTTTTATATTGCTCGTGAGATGCGACTAAATACCTCTTACAAGCAAATATTATCCATTTCAGTTCCAATAATGCTGGGCAGTGCCGCCCAAAATATTATTGTTCTATCCGACAATGTTTTTTTATACCACGTTAGTGAGATAGACTTTGCTGCCGTGGGATTGATCGGTGTTTTTTATCTCATTATAGCATCTATTGGCTATGGGTTTTCCCGAGGTGGTCAAATTCTTATTGCGAGAAGACACGGAGAAGGCAATTTTCGAGGTGCAGGGGATTATTTCAAGGCATTGGTACTTTTTGAATTAGGTATGGCCATTGCTCTATTCTTATTTTTATGGTTTGGTTCTGAATGGTTTTTTGCGCTTTTTATCAAGAACGAAGTGATCTACCAAAAATGTTTGGAGTACATTTATCCCAGAAGTTTTGGTGTGTTTTTTAGTTATGTGGGCGTCTCTTTTGTAGCGTTTTATACGGGAATTGCCAGAACAAAGATTATTGTCTACGACACATTAATACTGATTGTTGTTAATGTTATCTTGAATTACATTTTAATATTTGGTCACCTGGGATTTGAACCCATGGGAATTGCAGGTGCGGGTTGGGCTTCAACACTTGCCGAGGTAGTGGCATTTTTAGCATTTTTCATTTACTTATTCTTTGATAAAGCCAACAAAGCGTATGGGATAACTGATACCAAGTTGATTAGGTTGAGACTGGTAGGGCAGACCTTCGATGTATCTGCACCCATTGTCTGGCAATCGATAATCGGTCTAGGGTCATGGTTTATCTTTTTCACTTTTATCGAGAATATGGGAAGTCGTGAACTTGAGATCTCGAATTTGATTCGAAATATTTATTTGATATTATCGATTCCATGCTGGGGATATTCGGCGGGTATCAACACTTTAGTGAGTAATTTTATAGGGAATCGTAAACGTCAGGCAGTAATTCCAATTATTTGGAAGACTTCAAAGATGAACCTTTGGAATACATTAATATTTGCTATTCCCGTAGCTGCATTTCCTGAATTCTTCTTGTATCCATTATTCGGATCAGAAGATATGTCGTTGATTAGTGATGCCAAGCAATTGATGCCCATTCTCGTTTTAATTCTTTCCGTATTTTCCTTTGGGTCTATTTTTATCAATGGATTGACTGGTACAGGGCATACGAAGACAGCACTCTGGATACAATCCATATTTGTGGCGGTTTATATCATCTATTCATATGTGGTGATCAAAATACTGAACCTCGGTTTGATCTGGGCATGGGGAGTTGAGATCTTTTATTGGTCTGGAATATTAGCCACGTGTTATTGGTATTTGAAAAGTAGGAAGTGGCACCAAAAGCGATTTTAGCCCCACATTTTAGAAAGCAGAATTATGAATTGGGATAGGTGATTTCCTTATTTACCTTGGCCCCAAGAACCTTCATTTTTTCCGCCTTAGAGATCAAATTTCCTTTACCCGTATGCAGTCGTTTCATTGCATCGTTGTAAACATTTTTTGTTGAATCCATTCGCTCTCCGATTTTGATCAGATCATCCACCAGGATGGCAAATTTATCATACATCTTTCCAGCTTCCTCGGCAATTTGGTAGGCGTGTTTTTGCTGTTTTACATTTTTCCACATTGTATCTACCGTTTTTAAAGTGGCTAATAAGGTAGAGGATGTGACGATCACAATGTTTTTGTCAAAGGCATATGTATACAAGTCTGAATTGTAAGAAAGAGCTGCGTTAAAAGCCGTATCAATAGGAATAAACATCAACACAAAATCAGGACTCTCCATCTTGTATATATCGTGGTATTTTTTCTCTGAAAGTCCATTTACATGCGTTTTTATAGACAAAGCCAAAGCCTTCAAGGCCAATTCCTGATCCTTTTCGTTTTCGGCTGCCAAAAAGGCATCGTATGATTTCAAACTCACTTTAGAGTCGATAATCAGTTTTTTAGAATCTGGTAAATGGATGACAATATCCGGTCGTATCATTTTACCTTCTTCATTTTTATGGGTAGGTTGTACCGTGTATTCCCGATCTTTTTCAAGGCCCGACTTTTGCAGAATGGATTCTAAAATGATCTCACCCCAGGTGCCTTGTGTTTTAGCATCACCCTTGAGGGCACTGGTGAGATTCATGGTTTCATTGGTGATTTTGAGATTAAGCTCTTTGAGATGATTCAATTGCATTTGAAGCGCAGTGTGTTGAGTGATGGTATCCTTGTTATTGCGATCCACTTTTTCCTCAAATCGATTGATCCTTTCTTTTAGAGGATCTAGTATTTCTTTCAATCCCTTTTTATGATCCTCGTCAAATTGTCGGGTTTTTTGTTCCAAAACCTTGCCAGCAAGCTGCTCGAATTGTTTTTGCGATGCACTTTGGGATACTATTGCTTCTTCATATCGTTCTTTTAAGTTTCCAAGATTAGAGGAAAGCGTTGCAACTTCTCGTTCCAACATCAGGTTTTGTTCTTTGGAAGCGAGAAGTAACACCCGTTCCTGATTCAATTCCTGTGTTAATAATGCATTGTGTTCAGAAATTCGTTGTAAAGATCTTTCTTTTTCATCATTTGCCTTCGTCAACACTATATAGATCATAATCAAAACAAGTACAAAAAGACCGGTCAATAAGACAATAATTAGCGTAGTATCCATTCTCTATTAATTGATAACATGAAGATAATATATTACGAT
>JBCCVV010000362.1:0-5184 GCA_039194925.1 Bacteroidota bacterium | reverse complement strand
GCTCTTCCGATCTGTCACGCAGGGGGTCGCGGGTTCGAGTCCCGTCCAGGACCGCTTGCAATCGCCGAAGTTCGTCAGAACGGAGGCGATTGTCATTTATAGGGCATTCACCCCATTATACAATCTTCTCACCCGAGATTTTCAACGGCCAGGACCGCAAGCTTCTATATCGCGCTAAACAAAGTCAAAACCTTGAATGTACTCCGGTTTTCAGGGTAGGCATTATTCTATTAATTCTAGACGCTAGCAAGGCTCAACAATATGAAACACATCTTTTTCCATTTCTTGGCATTCATAAAATTTCCATTTTTTTTAACCTACGATTCCGAAGGTGGAGTTGGATCACTTTTCTTACTTTACTCATCTTTAAAGGTTTGTTTGCCATCAATCGCAGATTTAAAAAATCCATGAAATTAGGCGAAGGTTAAACATGAATAAACCGCTTCAAAAGGTATGTTCATTTTACTCTGGATTAGGGTGTTCACCTTGTCAGGTTTTTCACCATCACAATTTCCGTTTCCTTAAAATTCTACATTCTATTTTCTTAGATCGAGTGGTTTATAGATCGGGGTTTAGGATTACAATAGGCTTTACTATATCGTGTTCAAAATTATAGTTCTGAAAATACAAGAATGTTGAAGCCTTTTTTTAATGAGTGTAAAGAAATTGATTAACCTGGATACTATAATTCATGTAACAACTTCAATAGCCTGAGAGATTTAGAATCCGTTCGACCAATCATACTATTAGGCAATGAAGAGAATAGATGAAGAGCTTATTTGGAGTTTCCAATATTGGTCAAGATTTTATTAATTCATCTGGTTTAATTTAATGACACCCAAAAACCAATTTTGAATCAAAAAAATAATAAGCAAACAATCTACTCACGAATCCTATCAATACTCCATATTTTCTCGCAAATGGACTTATAGAGTTCCTGTCTTTCTTTTACATCTGCAGACCTAAATGATGCATAAGGTTTGAATTCAAAATCGTAAGACGTCCTCATAGTATTGAAGTTTGGATTCCTTTCATAGTAATCTGCATGCATGCTTTGAGCTAGAATATTTTCTTTTAGATAGTGAGGCAATTTTTCGCCATACGAGAGGTCACCATACGACTGATTTGTCCCTCTTGGAATCAGCAACAAGTCACCAAACAAATTTCTGGCCTTTTCAAATACAAATTGATTTTCAAATTCATCCCGATGCCGCTCATATTGATTTGCCCATATATGCTCTACCTCGTAAGGTTTGCCTTGCCCCTTTTCAAAATATTTTACAAAACTATTAGACATCCCCATTTCAACTTCCAGCCATGAAGCCATTCTCGCAAGAATTAATTTGACAAAATGTTTGTTTTGACCGTGCAAATGAAAATCTTTGAATTTATCTAAGTTCCCTGCGGATTCTTCCACTTTATTGCTCAAAATATTTTTCAACTCATCCGGTCGTTTGTTGCGTATTTCTTTATTCAATTGATACATCGTATATCGAATAGTCGCCTGGGAATATCTTCGGAAATTAATGGTTCTGCGAAATGCAAATATTTCTAGAAAATCTGCTACAATTCGTAGTTTTTGATTGACAACTTCTTCATTGTCCTCTATGCTTATCGGTGCGAGCAGCAGAACATCCTTAATTGAATCTGCAATGCCCCATTTTTTAAGGTAGTAAAGCGATTCAAGTTCGGGAATTATATTCTTAGTCGCTTTTTGAATTTTAATAAACACACGCTGATAAAAAACCAATTCTTTTTCTATAAACTTAATAAAGTCTTCACTTTTTCTAAGGTTAAGTTTTTCAAGGTTTCCTTTTACCCAGGCATGAAACCTGGTACCTATTCTTTCAAAATCCTCATTCTGCGATCCGGCCTTACTTTGCCGGATAGATTCCGCATATTTTGCTCTCAGCAAACACTGAAAAAAATGCTGGTCTAAATTCTTATCATATTCATGAAGAGAAATCATAGCCCTTTTCCATATGGTATTGGCTTGAGCTCTTTGCACATCATTCGATAGTCTTGAAAGCAAAAACCCCTTTAGCATTTCTGTAGAAGTAAGATTCATACCCCGATCATTCATCGTCTCAAATATGGTGTAAGCATTGTCATCCGAATATGCCAGAATTTCGACTAACGTAACCCGGTTTTTGAGCCAATCTATGAAATAAGGCAGTGCACCATTCTTTAATTCTTCCGGAAAGGATAGAATAATATCATTATAGCGCTCCACCATGTTGCGGGTAGATTCATCATCATGCTCGGATAGATTGTATTCCCCTTTAGTAAATAAACTTTCGAAACAAGATTCTCTTTCCGGAATGTCGAGGTTAAACGATTTATGTCCATATTTTTCTGAGTAAATCATACTCGAAAGACTTTCATTTACCTCGGGTATGTCTTTCTGTATGTTGTTCAGGTAAATCAATAAAAGCGTAATAGAGGTCAACCGCTGCTGGCCATCAATAATGGATCTCCTCCCATTTTTTACACTTACTACAAAGGGGCCTAAGTAATAGCAGTTGTAATTTTCAACCCTTGAACGCGCATGGCTTTCATCAAAATAATCCATAAACGCACCGGTCAGGTCGTCAATTAATTGAAGCATATGATTTTGCCCCCAACGATATTCTCTCTGAAAATAATCAATCAAATACTTTTGTTTGTCGAGGACATCTTCTATAGAACGATCGTGTGCACCTATGTCCTTTGAGTAATCTTTTTCCTTATTCATTGCTTTGATTTTAGCGTGAAATAGTTCAATCTATGCAGTAAAAACACCTGTTCAAATATAACATTTGACTTGACAATTATCATCTTATAATGCAAGATACCTACGATTAAAGGCCTATACTTCGCCGAAATAGTTTTGTACTGGTATAAATCCTATTAAGGAAATATTGGAAGAAAAAGGTAGAAAGCAGGCATTCAACCAACCCATTCCAAAAGAAATTCAAATAGGAGACATTCTTGATACAGTCCCCTAAGAATTGATTGTATCGAACTAAAAAATAGAAATAAACCAACTACAGTAAGCAGTTAAAATTTGTGAATCTGCTGATCCGATGCGCTCCAAAATAGAGACCAACAAAAATAAAGATTACCTACTTGGATTTTGATTTCACAAATGAAGTGATTTGAAAAAAATCTCTTAGGGCTGACATAGGGCTGTCAGTCTGTGAATTTAGCTTTGTTTCATGAAAGAACTAATAACATTACTCATGGTCTTGGCAATGATGACAATCTCAAACCTGGACACAAAAGAAAGTGAAATGAAAGAAGCTAAAATTGTTGAATTGGTGCTATGGAAACCGATAGATGGGGTTACACTGGAAGCTGCCCAAAAAGCCGTTGTTCAGCTGAATGATTTTGTACAAATTCAACCCGGTTTTGTCTCAAGAAAAACGGCTCTTTCAGAAGATGGCCAATTCATCGATTTGGTATACTGGGAGGATATTCAATCCGCAAAAATCGCATCGGGAAAAGCCATGAAGAACGAAAATCTGATACCGATCTTCAGTACGATGAAGCAGGAAGAAATGATTTTTCAGCATTTTGAGATTTTTAATGAAATACTTTCGGACAGAGAGAAAAGAGAATAATAGAGGTGGTTTTCAAGAGTTAATCTACAACCTCTTTTTTTCTGTCCTCCGCTCCATTGATGAATTCCTTGTCTGATTGCTCTGATAAGAATGAAACAGTACATGAATTCTGCATATTTATAGCTTTAATGTATTCATTTAGACAACTGAGAAAGGAAGGTGCCGCAACTTTACGACATTAAATTTGTAATATGTTGATCGTAAAAACTGTAACTCATCAAACAAAGGCAACAATCGATAAATTGACTCGGAAGATTAAAAAAATGATGACATCGTATCCTATAATGGAAATTGGGAAATCGGCTTTGAATATGGTGGTGAATTATTATACTCAAAAAATTATCCTACCCTAATTTGGAAAATTTACTAGACGAAATTCGACAATGCAAGGCTTGCGTTCCACATCTGGAGCTAGGTCCCAGACCTATCGTTTCCGCAGATATCGAAAGTAAGATCGTAATTATAGGACAAGCTCCGGGGGCTATCGTACACAATAGTGGCATTCCCTGGAATGATTTGAGCGGTAAAAATTTAAGAGACTGGATGGGTATTGATGAAAAAACTTTTTATGACCCTAAAAAAATTGCAATCGTTCCTATGGGTTTCTGTTATCCAGGAAAAGGTCGCTCCGGAGATCTTCCACCAAGAAAAGAATGTGCGCCGCTTTGGCACGAATCGCTTTTGTCAAGAATGAAGAAGGTGCAATTAATTCTACTGATTGGGAAATATGCCCAACATCATTACCTGGATCAAAAAACCAAAAAGAACCTGACGGAAACCGTAAAGTCTTATAAGGATTATCTGCCAAATTACTTTGTCCTGCCCCACCCCTCTCCGCGAAACAACATATGGCAAGCGAAAAACCCCTGGTTCAAATCAGAAGTGCTTCCTGAATTGCGACAAAGAGTAAAAGAATTATTGAAATGAATTTCATAAAATTAAGGTGAAGAACGATAGCCATTGGATACGGAAACCTATTCCAACTTTTCCGATGCGATTTAAACATCGACTGTCATATCACTCCCCTTTCCCGAATCACCTGCATAAACGATTCTCTCATCCGTTTACTGATCGGAAGCCTATGCTGATCAATGACCACCTGGTTTCCATCAATCTCCTTTATTTCGTTAATATTTACAATATGAGATCGATGAATGCGAAGAAAGTCCTCCTCAGGCAAGAGATCTTCCATAAAACCAGTCGTTTGTAAGGCCAGAATGACATCGTTTTTTGTATAGAGCTTGACATATTCTCCATAGCTCTGAACGAACAGAATATTATTATGGTTTACCTTGACTAATTTCCGGTTTGTTTTTACAAAAAAATAATCCGTCTTCTTTTTATTCGTCTGTTCTGAAATTGCCGATACAGATGTTTTTTCAGTTGTGGATTGTGAATATTGAATTAATTCTGTGGCCTTATCGATCGCTTTGCAAAACCGTTGAAACGAAATGGGTTTGACGAGATAATCAATAACATCCAACGCATAACCTTCTAGTGCATACTCAGAGTAAGCAGTGGTAAAAATCGTAACAGGAGGATGTTTTAATGTTTTTAAAAGATCAAGTCCGGTAAGGTCATC
>JBCCVV010000361.1:0-5246 GCA_039194925.1 Bacteroidota bacterium | reverse complement strand
CTCGAGACTTCAGAATTTACCAAGAACTGGCGTTACATCTTATTTCAATCGCTCGGTCTATTTATAGAAAAGAAGATTCTATAATTCAAGAAATTCAATCTTCAATTTATGCCTTAGATTCCTCAACTATAGATTTGTGTTTAGAGGTTTATCCATGGACGCCTTCAAGCAAAGGGAGAGCAGCAGTAAAAATCCACACTCTAATGGATCTAAATGGTTCTATTCCTGTGTGGATAAAGGTTTCAACAGGAAGGATACATGATATGGAAATGATGGATCAACTATCAATAGAGCCCTATTCTTTTTATATTATGGATAGAGGATACATGAATTTCTCCGAATTGAATCGTATCCAAACCAATAATGCATATTTCGTTATTAGAGCAAAAAAGACTTTAGCTTATAAAGAAATAAAGAGTTTTCAAGTACCTGTTAAAGAAGATATTTTATCGGATAGAGAAATTGAACTTAAAGGGTACAGATCAAAACAAAGGTATCCGACAAATATTAGATTGATAGTGTCAAGGGACGCAAAGACAAAAAAGGAAATAGCACTAATAACTAATAATTTTGAAATTAAATCTGAAACTATTGCATTATGCTATCGCAAGAGATGGATGATCGAATTATTTTTTAAATGGATAAAGCAAAATTTAAAAATAGAAAAGTTTTGAGGCACAAGCCCGAACGCTATCAAAGTGCAAATATGGACAGCAATTATTAGCTATGTTTTAATTGTAATTCTAAAGAAAAATATAAACTCTCCACTATCACCTTATGAAATTCTCCAGATAATTAGTGTTAACACATTTTCAAAAACTCCTGTAAGTCAACTACTTATGAATATTGAAAAAACTACTCAAAAAGATAACAACTCTAATCAATTGAAAATCAACTTCTAATAACGGGACACTAGTGAATAAAATGTTTGAAACTGCAAAAAGTAACCCCGAACTTAGATAATTTTCAAAATTTATCCTTTTTTCTGAATAATTGAATAATCATATTTGAAAAATTAAATTTTATTAAATATGAGTCTAGTCTTCGACATCAAAAGCCAAATCCCATCCGAAAACGAGGTAAAACACATCAACTTCGAAAAGTATTACCCCAATGTCAATACTTCCATGAAGTGGAAAAACCTACGCCTATTCGTGGTAAGAGCCACAAATCTATTTATACTGAAATACATCGATCGAACCATCTACGATGCATTACTGGATGATTCTCAGAATTCCGCTATTCAGGATGAGGTTTTAGAATTGATCAAACACACGGTAGCAGAATATTGCGTTTATTTATGTCTTCCCAAGAATATCACTGTCATTTCCGACATAGATGCAACCGAAAACACCAACCAAAACACTCAACCCATTGGATAATGGAAATATAAAAGTACGCGCTGGAGCTGTATCATCGATGGAGATACGGCACTTGACCAGGAATTGGCCATAATGGAGGATAATCCGGATGAATTTGCGCTATTTCATGACAGCAATCAATACAAGGATTATACTACCCCATATTTCCGGAAGACATCGCAATTTGAGCAGTTGGCCAGTATCTCCGGACGACGTGCATTCCTGGCATTGCTTCCTTATGTACGTAAAGCAGAACGAGAGCTAAAGAAAATGCTTTGTGGCGAGTATGCCAATGTATTGACCTTCATCAATGCTGAGAATAATGACGAAGTCCAGAATGAGATGCTCAAGCTATGTAGATCTTACATCGCAACTTTAGCGATGCTGAAGGGAATTGTGCAGACATCGATGGTATTCATAGGCCATAAGTATCAATTGGCCAGCAACACCGATTCTTACGATACTCGAGCCAAGATGCAAGTCACCTGGCTAGGTGGGATGGAGCAATTGAAAGCTTCGCTCCAGGAGGATTTGGCGACCGTTTCGGATGATATTTTTAATTTATTGGAGGGAAATGAAGAGGTGTTTCCTACATTTGCAAAGGAAAATCAAGATACTGAAGTTGATGGAGGAACTTACTTGAGCGATGATTGTATAGGGGGAATAGGATTATTTTGAGTTAAAAACTATTGGAAGACTACATTGCAAAGCTTAATTTCTTATCCCAATTGGAAATATCCTGTAAGATACCTTTCATTTCATCACTACTAATTGACTCGGAAAATTCCGCATTCCATAACATTGTTATTTCCTTTAGCAAAACATCAGTTAACCTTATTGTGCCTTCCTTCCTAAAATTCCTGCGTAGAACCTCTATAAATTGTTCAAATTTGTTTAAACCAAGAGGCTTTAAATGATCTAGTTCAAATCCATATCCTTTCAGAGCAGGCTTAAAAATTGCTTTATAAGATTTCTTGTCGGAACTACTCTGATTAAGTTCTGAATGTATATCATTAATTTTATCAACAATGTATTTTAAATCAGATACCTCTTTTGCATCTATTTGACTAGGTACTATTTTTGTCCCAAAATTTTTCAAATAGGGAGAAAATCCTTCCACTTTTGAAGCTTCATAGGTAGCTAATGCTTTTTCATTGAGCTTCTCCTGAAAAGCATTTATATCGCTGAATCTAAGCGTATGATTATATACGACATGCTCAATAGAATTAATATCAAAATTGAACTTGGTTTTGTCGTCTATTACTATGATTGTGGCTTTATCAAATGCTAAACGAAGTCCCAATTCAAACATGACATTAGGATTATTGGAGCTTACATCCACAATGACTAATTCATTGGAATACAGATTGTTCACTATCCGTTCGTGGATAGAGCCGATGTAGCTTTCTTCACTTACCATAGATACTTCAAAATCGGTACCTTCCATGGCTTCAGCTATGATATTATATACTTCTTGCCAATGGCCGGAGGGATATCCATCGGTCTTGGAGATTGGCATTACGATTCCACATTGGAGTTTTTCGATCTTTTTTTCTTGAGGGGCTGGATCGGCTGTGCCGTTTTCTTCTTTATTGATTGTTTTCTTAGCGGTCATAATGAGTTGTATCTTCTTAATCAGTTAATCTATCTTCTTGCTTGCAACTTTGGTTTAATACAGACAGAGATTATTAATAGACTTGTACATATTTTTGACTAATGATCAAAATATTCTCTATTTTGATATAAAGCCTTACCGTACAAGGAGTCTATTCTTGAATTTATTTTTAAAAAATCTGATTCATTCTCAATTGAAATCCAAAGTGAACGAATTTCGTCAATTTCATCAGGAGAATTGCAATATGGGCGTATTACAGTCATTTTCATACGAAATTCAGTTTTCTCATTTTCTATTGATAGAACGTATGTTACACAAAACAATAAAAGAAAGACATAAATTGCAGACGCAATTTTGGATATTAAAATTACAATCTTACCCCTTTTAATATCAGCTTCGATTTTTTTTATGCTATCAACTTTACTCAATTTATCAATCTTATTTTTACGTTTTTCTTTTGTGCTATTATCCTTTGAATTCAAAGACTCAGAGATTTTTTCATGTGAAATTTTTAATTCATTTATCCACACTTTATCCTTGAACATATCAGATATTATGATGCCAATAATAGAAATGAAGCCAATGACAATAACCAATATTGAAGTTATATAATCAAGATAGTTAAATTCAATATCAGCGATGCTTTGGTAGTATCTATTAGAAAGTTCTTCGTTCATATTAACTATCAAACTAACTAGATATAGACCAAATTGAGATGTCCATGTGGAGGCCATACCTCCTATAATTGTAATCGTCAGAGGTACTAGAATTAGCCTCTTGTTTTTTTTCCAAAATTCTGTCACGATTCTATATTTTTACTTATTACTTCTGTTTCAAATCTAGAGTGGTTAAATCATCTATAAAAACCTTTCAAATCTATCTTGTATTATAATCAATTTAAAAGGATAAATTACCAATCCGACTTTTGGATAAGATGAGATTCTAAATCGCTAGCTAAATCACTCCATTCTGCTCTGATTTTATCAATGGTCTCCTGAAACTGGACAATTTTCCACTCTGAACCGTTTTTGTTAGTACTCATCCATTGAGCTTCTAAAAACCTAATTCTAGCTTTTTGATCTTTAACATCAACAGATATTATACTTTTGAAAGGTACAGATGGAAATTCTGGCTTTTTGTAGTCCCCAACGTACTTACCCATAGCCTTCCCTGATTCCTTATCCTGGAACTGTATTACTGATTCTGCATTGACAAAAGTTAAAACCATCCACTCATTGACGCTTGTATAAATTTGATTGGCATTCTTATCAGGAACATCAATTGTTACTTCAAACTGCTTGGATTCTTCGGTGGCAACAATCCTCTTGGAAGTATTACAGGAAATAACCAAAAAAAACAACAATGCAATTTGAGTCGCATTTTTCATTTTTAATTGTAAGATTTGTTTGATCAATCTTATTGTACTCATAAGAGGGTGACTAATGTTTCGTATTCTAGAATCTCATTTTGAAATTCACTAGCTTCCTTCGCCTTGAATTTCTTGCCAAATCCGATATGGTCACAAAACGCCTTACACCAAAGATCACCATTGGCCATTTCCCTTAATTTATTGAGATTCTTATCTACATCGTGAGTTCCAGTTTTTAACAGGCAAATTATTTCGGCAGCTAAGAATTTCACTTTGTTCTGCTCCTAAGGATAATTTTGATAAATCAAATTATACTGCATCCGATGCAGACCAATTTCTTCATCTTCATAGTTACATTCTCCCGCCTTAACGAACATAGCTAACAATAACAAGGAGAGTCGATTTTGATCTCTTTCAATACTTCCAAATTTAGCGAAATGAAAATCTTTTTTAATGTCGAAACAAAAATTGAGTAATTCTACGGAAAGATCATGCGTAAATCTACTCTTCCAATTTGAGTAATATTACTTAAAATTCTATGTTGTTTTTTCTATGAGGTAATTTAGCCCGTCGTCTCATAAAAGGTTACAAGTGATAAAATTAAATTGTGCATAGAGTAATTAAGGTAATTACTATCATTAAAAATAGCGAAGGATTGACTCCGTCGATCCCAATTGCTCCAAAGGTCAAAATGAAATCTTCCGAACTCCGTTCGATGATTTTTTTGTTTGTTCAAAAAATCGAGTAAGCTCGTTTTTTGCTATCGAGTAGAGTGAAGTAAAAGAGCGGCTAGTACAACATGGTATGACCTTACTTTTACTTCAACCCTCTCACACCACCGGACGTACGGTTCCGTATCACGGCGGTTCCTAAAATTTAGTATGAGTAAAACTTCGTATGT
>JBCCVV010000360.1:0-5259 GCA_039194925.1 Bacteroidota bacterium | reverse complement strand
GAAAAGCAATAATAGCAACCAATTACCTAAAAGAGGGTGATTTCAATGGAACGTCTAGATGGAGTAGGATATCCACGCTTCAAAACTATAGCTTCAATCCATACTTCATCTCCATAACCGATGACCAACGCAACACCCCGCACCCAAAAGCAAAAAATGTTCAGTAACCGTTCAGTAGCAAAAACATAAGTCGCTGAAAATCATTGATTTACAGCGACTTATTGTTTCAAAATGTACCCGGAGCGGGACTTGAACCCGCACGGGCCGAAGCCCACAGGATTTTAAGTCCGGCGTGTCTACCAATTCCACCATCCGGGCATCCTGTTTTAAAAAAGCCTTCAAAAATATGAAGGCTTCTTTCGAGCGAAAGACGGGATTCGAACCCGCGACCCCGACCTTGGCAAGGTCGTGCTCTACCAGCTGAGCTACTTTCGCATTTCTTTATAAAGAACTTACATTTTATTAAAGCGATGCAAAGATAACAGAATCTAAAATTATAACAAGTCTCGCCTTGAAATATTTTAATTCTTTTTAAATCAGCCCAAATGTGCAGCATGGATCAGGATTTCGAATTCATATATTCCTTGTAGTCCACAATGCTTTTATTGATGATTGACCATGCTTTCTCTTTATTTTGAAACTTCTCTACTTCCACTTCTTTGTGCTCTAGTTTTTTATAATCCTCGAAAAAGGCTTTTAATTCTCTTAAAGCATGAGCAGGAAGTTCTTCAATATCTTCAATATGGCTTACGCTCATATCATCCGGTGATACGGCTATAATTTTATCATCTGCCTCGCCGCCATCAATCATCCGCATTACGCCAATAACCTTAGCTCGCATAATGCACATAGGGAGAACATTAACCTGGGTTAGTATTAAAATGTCAAGTGGATCCTTATCATCACAATACGTTTGAGGGATGAAACCGTAATTGTATGGATAGTAAACCGAGGAGTATAAGACTCTATCCAATCTTAAGAAACCCGTATCCTTGTCTAATTCATATTTGGTTTTACTTCCTTTAGGGATTTCTATAATTGCCTGTACAATTTCTGGTGCTTCATCTCCGATGTTTACAATGTGCCATGGATTTGGATTACTCATGTCTTATTGTTTTGTAATTTGTAATTCTGTTCAATGTTGAGCCTTTTGTTGACTCCTTATATAAATTTAAGAGTCGCAAAAGTAATTTTTTGTCCCGACTATCATGGAATAATTTGAGTCTTATAAATTTTAGCAGAAATAGCATATAAATTCTATGAAGGGAAGAAGTATAGTGCTACGTGGCATAAGTTGAAATATCAAAATATGAGATTACAAAAGATTTGAACCTTGAATATAATGCTATTGAATTTGAACCTGTGGATTATGAAACCTACATTTTTACTTGTTGGATGGGTAAGATGAAAGGTAAATTGAATGGGCTACCTACGGAAAGCGATTCGCTCAACCTTGCTCATCAAACGTCTATGTATTAGAATCATTTTTTCATTGATGTGACCGCGGACACCTACTTTAGTGATTTATAATTGCTACCTTTTGAATTATTTTGAAATATAAACAAACTAAAACTAACTTCAATGACAGATCATTTTTCGAGTGGTGAAGAGCATCATGGTGTAAATAAGATGTTTTGGGTAATCGCAATAGCAGCGCTTATTTGGAATCTTATGGGACTAATTTCCTTTTTGGTTTATTTTAACCTAAGTGATGAAGCTGTGGCGAGTATGTCGGAAGCACGTCGCCTGGAATATGAGAATTTTCCTTTGTGGTTGATTGTAGCATATGGAACAGCAGTGGTAACGGGAGTATTGGGATCCATTGCTTTGTTATTGAAGAAAAGTTGGGCTGTTCATTTGTTTATCACTTCTTTTATCGCCGTCGGTATCCAGTTTTCGTTTGGTGTCATGGGGTCCGTGGCAGTTCAGGAAGACGGAGCTGGAGCGCTGGTGGTACCTGTTTTGGTCATTGTTTTTGCTGGATTGTTATGGTATTATAGTAAAAAGTGTGTGTCGAAAGGATGGCTTCAATAATTACCCATCGATAGATTCTTAGAAATTACTTGTCCATTTTTCGGTTGTGGCGGATCGGTCAAGGGATTATATTTGGGACCAATTAGAAATTCAGACAATCATAAGTGACATGCAAATAGTGGATCCCAAAGAGGTGAAAAAATACTACAACGCTTTAATTGAAAGAGATGAGCAATATGTGGGAATATTTTATGTGGGCGTAAAAACAACCGGGATATTTTGTATTTCAACATGCCGCGCACGAAAACCTAAATTTGAGAATGTTGAGTTTTTCTCCAATGTTCAGGATCTTCTTAAACATGGATATAGGCCTTGTAAGGTTTGTCGACCGACAGAATATTCCAATGAACCTCCGGAGGATGTACAAAGAGCCTTGGAAATGCTAAATGAATCAGAGGAACGAAAAGTGTCGGATGGCCAATTAAAAAAGGAGGGAATAAGCCCAGAGAAAATTAGAAGATGGTTTAACAAACACCACGGCATAACGTTTCAAGCCTATCAGCGAATGATTCGATTAAATCAAGCGTATCAGGATTTGAGAAAAGGAAATAGCATTTCTGATTCTGCGTACGCTTCTGGGTATGAATCGCTCAGTGGATTCGGATATTCATTCAAAAAAGCGTTGGGGAAATCTCCTGGGAATAGCAATACAAAAGCGGTTATTTTGATTGATAGAATCAACACCCCTCTGGGGCCAATGTTTGTCTGCAGCACCGATAAAGGAATCTGTCTGCTCGAATTTACAGACAGAAGAATGTTGGAATCGGAATTTGAAGATTTACAAAAAAGGTTGAATGCTGTCATTCTTTATGGAGAGAATGAGCATATACACCAATTGAAAAAGGAACTTGCAGAATACTTCAATGGGCAACGAAAGAAGTTTGAAGTTGCTTTGGATACCCCAACCACTCCATTCCGTCAAAAAGTATGGGATATGTTGTTGGATATACCTTATGGTACGACTGCTTCGTATAAAGAACAGGCGTTCAAAATCGGTAATCCAAAGGCTGTGAGAGCAGTAGCCAATGCCAATGGACACAATCGGGTGGCCATTGTCATACCTTGTCATCGTGTTATTGGTTCCGACGGAAGCCTGACCGGCTATGCGGGGGGAATAGATCGAAAGAAATGGCTGTTGGAATTGGAAGGCAGTTATCGCAAACCCAATCAGTTGAGCATTTTTGATGTTTAATATGCTGTAAATGCAAGAAAGGGAATCAGATTTTCCAAATAAATTACTTTTTGAAGGCCGTGCTTGTGTATAGTTGCTCATGGGGTAATGTTTCAAATTTATTGCGAGGACAACGCATTTAAGCAAAAGTGGAATGGGCTTTACATACTAAATTCCAAAACATATTACGATTGTTTTTAATATTACTATCTTTGTGAGATAACCTTTCTGCTGGGATAAGTGTATAAGATTCTTGGGAGGAACAAAGCATTCACAATGAAATTTAATGAACTGAAAATTATTGAGCCCATATTGAAGGCTCTTACCGAAAAGGGATATTCCGAACCTACACCAATTCAAGCCAAAGCGATACCATTAATTCTCAAACGAAAAGATATATTAGGGTGTGCTCAGACGGGTACGGGTAAAACGGCAGCATTTGCCATCCCCATAATTCAATTGATCAACAAGCACGAGAAATTTACCGATCCGAAGCCCAGGATCAGAGCATTGATTGTGACTCCAACAAGAGAATTGGCCATACAAATTGATGAAAATATAAAGGCGTACAGCAAGCATACCAAAATTACCCATGCCGTGATTTTTGGAGGCGTGAAGCAAGGTCAGCAGGTTGAAAAACTCAAAAGAGGGGTGCATGTGCTTACGGCCACGCCGGGTCGATTGCTCGACCTGGTAGGTCAGGGATTTATCTCTTTGGATGAGTTGAAGTTGTTTGTGTTGGATGAAGCGGATCGGATGCTGGATATGGGATTCATTCATGATATCAAAAAGATCCTTCAACTGATACCTGAAAAACGACAGTCGTTATTTTTCTCCGCCACCATGCCATCCAACATTGTAAAACTAGCGCATACCATTCTTAAAAATCCTGAAAAGGTCGAAGTGACGCCAGCTTCTACTACGGCAGAGACCATTCAGCAGTATGTCTACTATACCAATCGCAACACCAAACTGGATCTGCTGCTTCACATCCTGGAAGAGAAAAACATTGAGCAGGTCCTGGTTTTTGCACGGACCAAACATGGTGCCGATCGCATCGCACGCAACCTGACCAAAAAAGGAGTGGTCGCCAAATCCATCCATGGGGACAAAGCACAGAACCAACGCCAAAAAGCGCTGCAACTATTCAAAGATCGAAAGATACGTGTACTGGTGGCTACGGATATTGCGGCAAGAGGCATTGATATCGATAAATTGCAATACGTGGTGAATTACGAGATCCCCAATATGCCGGAGACCTACGTGCATCGCATTGGCAGATCGGGTAGGGCAGGCGAAGAGGGCATCGCGATATCGCTCTGTGAACCGGAAGAAAATGCATTTATCAAAGATATCCAGAAATTGATCGGCAATAAGATCGAAACGGCACAAAATGATGCCTATCCGCAGACGGATAAACCCATGACGGAGGAAGAAAAGAAGGAGTGGCAGAAGGAAAAGCAACGGAGAAAACAAGAGTTTTTTGCCAATCGAAAAGCGGCCCGGGAAAAACGAAAAGAAGGAAAAAATGGAGGCTCCACTGCAAAGAAATCAAAAAATGCAAAAAAGGAGGCTGCCAAAAACGATAGGGGCAATCAAAAAAAGAAAGGATCTGCCCCATCCGATAAGTCGGCAGAAAAGAAAGAGAATCGACAGAATGCCAATTCGGGACAAAAGAAAAATAGCAAAGCCAATACGGCTTCTTCCAAAAAGAAAACCCATAAGAAAAGGAGGAATGGAAGACGGAATACGGATGCTTCGGATGCGTTAAAGAGTAAATTTATGTGGCCTTTGGAGTAGGGGGTAAAAATTAAATAAGATGTTTTAGTGGTTTATGGTCTGTTAGTTTTTTCGGATGAATAACCATATGATCTTAGATTTTCAATTAAGTTATCATGGTGTTAAGTGTGAATATTAGGTATGTTCTGATATTTATTTTGGGGAGTGTTTCTATTATTTTTTTAATATTCTCTGTGTTTTATTTCTAAAATTAGTCTTTGCAGTGAAAGAGTTTTTTAGCTCAAAAGTCAGATTTTATAGTGTTCTTCAGATTT
>JBCCVV010000359.1:0-5273 GCA_039194925.1 Bacteroidota bacterium | reverse complement strand
AAATTAATAGACTAAAAAATATTCCAATACCAGATTGACGGTGAG
Organism: Bacteroidota bacterium; assembly: GCA_039194925.1. Lineage (GTDB taxonomy): Bacteria > Bacteroidota > Bacteroidia > Chitinophagales > Saprospiraceae > CAJXUU01. Next base: position 5,228 of record JBCCVV010000359.1, on the reverse strand, counting down.
AAATGTTAAATGTTTCAATTTCTGTTAAAAAATATTTAAGAAATTCATTGGATGCCTGGATAAATCCTTTGAGAATGGTATGAACGAAAATAAAAAAGGATGCTGAAATCACTCCAGCATCCTTTTAAAAGTTCAATTTCCTATCAGAGGCAGTTTCGGATTATTCCATAGAAGAGTTTTTAACACAAAATGTATTGGCTAATCTATCATGTAAGGTTTGACCTTTATCACTTGCAAACATTGCAAAACAGGACCCAATAATGACGACCATCCAAATAATTGTAACTGTACTATATGGACTATCTTGTGTTATCGCTGCAACTTCCATATAACCTTCAGACTCCTGAAATCTCTCTGTTCCAACTAACCAAAAATGTCCTAATATACCAAGTACAGAACTTACGATATAAATTGTATTTTTTAATATTGACTGACCCAGTCCTACTGTAGCCATGTCAGAATCAACCACCGTTATTTTCATTATCATTTTACCCAGTGTTGCTCCCCATATTCCTTCCATAAAAGGTTTATAGAGCATTCCCAGTACAGCACTTATCAATAAAAACATCAGGTTTTTTTGTGTGTAACCTAAGTAGACTAAATAAAATATTGGTCCAAAAGTGATTAAAAAGTCTAATAAAAAAGCAAGGAACCTATCCAGGAAGGTTGCATACTCTATACTTCGAAACTTATTTAAATTAGTTGAGTCGAGAAATTCCGTATCCATTTTTGATAATTTATTTTTTGGAAATATAAGAATAAATCTAAAACCCATAAGTCAAAAATCGACGAACTATGCGCATTCTGGATATTAATAATGAGGGATTTACAGAATAATTTCAGTACTATAGCAGAGACTATTCGAAAGAATCATTTGTTATGAAACATCTTATTTTTATCATTTTTGTACTATTCCTACTAATTGGATGTTCCGCTACCAGCAATATAAAATCCAATAACCTAGACGATAGAGCCAATGCTTTGGCAAAAAAGAACATCATTGTTGATGGACATATCGATCTACCCTATCGACTTAGAGTAAAAAATTTTCGGTTGGAAAAAGAGTACATTGGCATACCTGTTCAAACGGATGAAGGTGACTTCGATTTTGTCCGATCCAAGGAAGGTGGTCTAGATGCACCTTTTATGTCCATCTATATTCCTGCTAAATATCAAGAAGAAGGTGGTGCCAAAAAACTGGCTGATTCATTAATAAATATGGTTGAATTTATTGCAAATGAGCAATCGGATAAATTTGTGATAGCAAAGACAACGGAAGATGTGGAGAAAGCATTTGCAGCTGGAAAAGTAGCTTTACCTATGGGTATGGAAAATGGTGCCGGCATAGAAGATAATCTTGACAACGTCGCTTATTTTGATAGAAGGGGGATTTCCTATATTACTTTAACGCACTCCAGAGATAATCTTATTTGTGATTCATCGTACGATACTACTCGAACCTGGAATGGGTTGAGTGAATTTGGCAAAATGGTTGTGGCTGAAATGAACCGTGTAGGAATCATGGTCGATATTTCACACGTATCCGATAGTGCATTTTACGATGTATTGGAAATTGTTGATTTACCAGTAATTGCCTCCCACTCCTCGGCAAGAAGATTTGTTCCTGGATTTGAAAGGAATATGTCGGATGAAATGATTCAGGCGCTTGGTCAAAATGGAGGCGTGATCATGGTCAATTTCGGATCTACTTTTTTGGATGGTGAAATCCGCAGAATGAGAGATAAGAGAAGGGAAGAGATATCCGCATTATTAGAACGAAAAGGAGCAACTTGGAATTCGGACATGGGTAAAGCCATGATCAAAGAATATGAAAAAAACAATCCTAACGTTTTTAGTGATGTAAAAAAGGTAGCCGATCATATCGATTTGATTGTGCAATTGGCTGGAATTGATCACGTCGGATTTGGATCGGATTACGACGGTGTTGGAGATAGTCTACCCACTGGCCTGAAAGATGTTTCGGATTATCCCAATCTCATTAAAGAGCTCTTGAATCGTGGATACAGCGATGAAGACATCCGTAAAATTTGTTATAAAAATCTATTTCGGGTTTGGAATGCTGTGGAAGAATATGCCCAAAAAGTTGGATTGAATTGAACGCATATAAAAATTTTGAACATCCCAAGATAAACCAAAAAACAATTGTCAAAAGATGATGGGTACAATGCTGAACTTATTTCTCTTGTAAGGCTTTTTTAACCGCTTCAACCACCAATGGTTCCATAACTTTATATCCTTCAATCGTTGGATGTACTTCATCCTCAGCATATTTCTTCGGCAACCCATTTCGTTCGTCCGCCATAGCCGTAAAATAGTCCAGATAGACAAATCCCTTTTCACTGCAATAAGCCTTGATCAATTTATTCAAAGCAGGAATCTTTTCATTTGGTTTTAAGCCTGGACGCCATGGATAGTCATACGCGGGCAACACTGAGCATAGGATGACCTTTATACCATTGGCCTCTGCCAATTCTGCCATACTCTTGATATTATCGGTAATCATAGCAAGAGTCATAGGTCCGGTATTTCCGGCGATATCGTTTGTGCCTGCCAAAATAACAACTGCTTTCGGACTCAAATCAATTACATCTTGTCGAAATCTCACTAGCATTTGAGGAGTGGTTTGTCCGCTAATGCCTCGCCCTATAAAATCGTGCTTTTCAAAAAACTGAGGCCGAATACTCACCCATCCTTCAGTAATTGAATTCCCCATAAAAACAGCAGTTGGTTTATCTTTCATTTTAGACATGATCGTTACATTCTCTTCTTTATACTTATCCAAATTTGCCCAATCCTGGCTCCAACTTGAATGGTAAAACAAAGTAAAATTCAAGATGTAAAATAAATATAAAACCTGTTTCATTGATCGTTAATTAAAGTTCTATAATTGACCGTTTTAATTGATTTCGAAAGTTAGCTTTACCGCAAATCGTTCTTTTTCGTCCACATGTAAGGCCAGTGTTCTAAAAGATCTATTCATACCATAAATCCCACGCATTTGCTGAGGGCGCTTACATTTGATCACCACATTATGGCTTTCGAGATCACCCAAAATTGAAAATTTGCGAACTTCATCATCATACTTGAGCGCCTTCCTGCTTAGCTCAACCGACTCGATATCACAAATGGCAATGGTAGATTCATTCATCATACCATAACGTAAAATCAATTTATCTCCTTCAATATATATGGGTCTTTTAGATAATGATCTGCCAAATCCTAAAAGCTGCAAACCCGTATATACGCTTAAAATAGAAAGAATTAGTGCCGCCAAAGGACTCCATTTCATCAATACAACATGAACGGCAATTGTCTCAACCATTACGATAAAGATCAATGCACCAAATAAGGATGGTGAACCGCTTCTCTTGTGATAGGAGAATTCATTTTCCGATAATACTGGACTTTTCCAATTAAAAAACCCATAATAGATCACTGAAATCTCGGAAATGAGTAGATCGGCTAAACGCTCTGGAACAATTTCGTGGCAGGTTTCTTTCAAAACATCATAAAAATCCACTCCTGACGTTTTTTTACTTTTATACAACTTCACCGCTCCATAGACTTTGAACAAGACAAAACTTAATATAAACAGCTCAAGGATTGGTAGAATAAAGTCCTTGAAAACATCCAAAGGATAATGTTGATCTTCCGGCAACACCGCATAGCCCACCAACATTCCCAAAATAATCATTGGAATTACGGTAACATTAGGAATTCTGGTTTTTCTAATAATCAAAAAATAGATAAGCGGAAACGTCCCTAATAAATCCAATACCAACGGAAGAGATAAAGATGATGACTGGCCCAGGAAAGCTTGACTCCTGGTGAATAAAATGATCGCAAAAAGTAGAATGAATGGAATTGAAACCCAAAACAGATGCGGTAAACTTCGTAATGATCTTGTCATAGTAATTTGCGATTTAGTCTTTATATATAAAACAAAAATAGCGTTTTTATCGTTCGGAATTTTTAATAGTACTAAGAGAGTTTTGTCAGTTTTTTTTGGTGATCGAGAACACATCAATTATTCCTGATAAATTCTACTCGATTTAATTTTCATAACTTGCAAAGAAAATAAAATACATGGCCAAAAGGGAATATTGGAAGGGGTCTGAAAGGTATTTATGCGACCCGGAATTGGCTCAGGCATTTCATATGTCAAGGGTATTGGGAATGCCACTTTTGATCGAGGGTGAGCCTGGTACGGGAAAAACAGAACTCCCCATTCAATATGCAGAAGATCAAGATTTGGAATTGTTTGTCTACCCTACTGGTTCCAAAAGTAATGTGGAGCAATTTGTCGCGCGTTTTGATCATGTCAAGTATTTGCGTGATTCTCAGATAGAAATATTAAATGCCCAACGGGAAGAGAAAGGACTAAAAAGTAAATTGAGTACCAGCGGCAGAAACTCGGAGAAATTGCAGGATTATGTCGTAAAAGGTCCGGCCGCACAGGCATACAGCAGTCCAAATTCAGTACTCTTAATTGATGAGATCGATAAGGCTCCCCGTGAATTTCCAAATGATTTGCTTTATGCGCTGAGTCATAGAAAATTTATCATGCCGGAATCGGGTCAGGTCATAGCAGTATCAGAAGAAGATATGCCCGCTATCGTCATTACATCCAATCGGGAACAAGAACTACCGACTGCATTTAAAGGGAGGTGTATCTATCATTACATCCACTTTCCTGAAGCCGATACAATGCGAGATATCGTTTCCAGGCATCACCCAAAAGTTGAAACCAAGATAGTCGATGTCGCTTTGGATGTCTTCTATCAACTGAGAAAATTGGGATTGGAGAGGGCGCCAACTACCAGAGAATTGTTGAACTGGTTAAAGTACATAAAGACGTTTTCTACTTCTGAAGCTGTAGATAAAATCACTAAATTGGAAGGCATTGGTGCGTTGATCAAAACACAAACGGATTTAGAACGGATTCAGAGAATGGTATTGAAGGATGATGGTGATTATGCAAAGAGGAGTAATTTTAATTGAGTGTTACACGGATTATAACGGAGAAGTCACGGGGAAGCATCGAGATTGTTGGAGATTGAATTACACAGAATAGCGCAGAGAAGGCACGGAGTTTCACGGAGAAAATGCATAGATTTCTTTGTGAAGCCATAGTGGAATCTTAGTGGCTCTTTTTGTTTCAACAATTAAGCAAAGCCTTGAAAGCTTCTAAAAACTCTTTATTTTTT
>JBCCVV010000358.1:0-5325 GCA_039194925.1 Bacteroidota bacterium | reverse complement strand
TGTAAATATATAAAATTTCTATATAATAAACTTGAAATTAGCAAATTACATAGTATTATTAGTTGTAATGTGTTGTTCCACATTTGCTGGGGCTCAAGAAATAGATAGTTTAAGAAAAAGTATACAGATAACGGATACGATTAATTTACCTCAGGACACGGTACCGTTTACGCTCCCTGTAGACTCCGTACAAAGTGAATTTTTGAAAAAGGATACGATCCCATTTACCCTTCCTTCAGATTCACTACAGAGTGCTACTTTAACGAAAGATACGCTCAATTCCGTATCCAGCTCGTTACCAGGAGTAAAAATTTCTAAAAACGGTTTGGATGATATTATTGATTATGGATCGACGGACAGTAGTTTTGTTGATTTAAAAGAAAACCAGATCCACTTATTTGGAGAAGCCTACGTAAAATATAAACAATATGACCTCAAGGCAGGATATATCATTTTTGATTTTGATGACAATGAAGCTTCAGCTTTTCGACTGAAAGATCCTTCCGGGAACATGATCCAGAAGCCCGATTTCACAGACGGAACGAATGCGTTCAAATCCAATGGTCTACGATTTAATTTTAAAACCAATAAAGGACTTATTTTTGATGCGGTCACACAGGAAGGAGAATTTACCATCCACGGTTCGAGGACTAAATTTGTAAGCAAGGATGCGGATACTACAGCAATTGATGATCAGATTTATAATCAGGATGCATTGATCACAACCTGTACCGCAGATCATCCCCATTACGGCATCCATGCCAGAAAACTGAAGGTAGTCCCAAATAAGTTGGCAATCATAGGCTTGTCACAACTGGAGATTATGGGAATTCCAACTCCTCTGATATTGCCTTTTGGATTTTTCCCCTTGACCAATGGAAGGTCTTCCGGATTGATTTTTCCAAGCAATTATGAATATGATGATGAATTGGGTTTAGGATTCCGACAAATCGGCTATTATTTCCCAATTAATGATTACATCGATTTACGGGTAACAGGCGATATATACACCAGAGGCTCACATCGTTTGGAATTGTTCAGCAAGTACAAAAAGCGATACAAATACAGTGGATCGATCCGATTGAATTATGCCAACAATATTGGTGAAAACACTTTAGACGGAAGTCGTACTTCTCGGAAATCTTTCAGCATCAAGATTAATCACGATCAGGATTCAAAAGCCCATCCGTATCGAAAAATTGGAGGGACAATCAACTTATCCACCAATAGACACGATCAGATTAATTCTACGCAGTTTGAAGATGTGGTAAATAATAAAATCCAGTCCAACTTTTATTATAAACACTCTATGCCTGGCACACCATTTTCATTTAGCTCGGCATTCACCCATAATCAGGACAACCAAACGCGAAGTGTGGATATTACCTTGCCAGATGCAACGCTTCGAATGAATACTATTTATCCTTTCAAATCTAATAAAGGTGGGGAGGAAAAGTGGTATGAAAAGATCAATATGAACTACAATGCTAGATTCAAAAATTTTGTAGAAGCAACAGATACAACCTTATTCTCAAGTGAAACGTTGGAAAATCTGCAAACAGGTATTCAACATGATGCAGACATAGGAGCAAGTTTTACACTGCTGAACTATTTGAACGTAACGACTAATGCGGATTTTGAACAACTCGTTTTTACTCGAACATTGGAAAGACAACTGGATGAAGAGCTAATGTTTGATACGATTGGATTTGAGCCCCAGCAAGTGGGAGAGGACATACCGCTAATTGATACAACATATGGAAGCATTAATGAGATCTACAAGAACGGTTTGGCCTCTCTTGAAACTTTTAGCATGAGTGTTAACGTGGCTACACAGCTCTTTGCAACCAAAAGATTCAGCAAAGGGTGGTTGAGAGGACTGAGGCATACCATGAAGCCATCCATTGGATTTACGTATAGTCCCGATACTGAAAACAAACAAGACTCAGTTTTAATTTCTTCGGAACCCGGCGAGGATGAATATCAATTTTACAATCCCTACACTGGAGGGGCGTTTACGTCACGCCTCCAACCCAAGCAGATGGCACTCACGTATCGGATAGCCAATCTATTTGAAGGGAAGTATTATTCGAAAGCCGATAGTACGGAAAAAAAATTCAAACTCTTAAACAACTTAAATGTAAGCGGGACCTACAACTTTGCCGCAGATAGTTTGAAATGGACCCCTTTAAATATATCCGGGAATACTTCATTCTTCAGTGGGATAACGAGTATCAACTTTTCCGCAAGGTATAATTTTTACATTACCAATGAAGATGGCAGACTTATAAACACTACGGTATGGAGCCAAAAGAAAAGACCGTTCGAATTCGATAATTTTAACCTTACCGTGTCGAATGGATTCACCTTTGCTCAAATTCGATCTCTCTTCAGCGGTTCTGATGATAATGCTAAGCCCGCAAATCCGGCAACCAGAGGAGGAAATCAAAGTGCCAGTTCGGGTAGGAATGTATCGCTCGGAGATTGGATAGAGAATTTTAGATTCAATCATACTTTTAATTATCAAATTCGCCGTGAAAATGATGGTCGGGACACCTTTTTAATCACAGCCCATAACATTCGAGTCTCTGGTAAAATCCAACTCACGGATAGTTGGAATCTATCGATCAATAATATTTCATACGACTTGGTGAATAAGCGCTTTGTTTATCCACAATTTTCTTTAAGTAGGGACCTGCACTGCTGGACCATGCAATTTTCATGGTCGCCAGCCATTGAAGTATATAGCTTTTTTATTGGCGTAAAATCAAGTTCTTTAAGCTTCCTGAAATACAACTATGGAGAACGGAATGCTGGTCGACTAACGGGGTTTAGATGATGTTAGTTTGGGGTAATTTGTTTTAACTTATGGACTTTCGATATTTAGCTATGCGTGACAATGATTATAAACCATTAAGTTCCTTTAGCTTCGTAATCAAAGAGTTCACAAGAGATGCTATAGATACGATCTGTAATCTTGTTAAACTTGACGCACGTTGTCTTGTTCTTGGCGTTCCCTGTATTTACTATATAAATGTCTCAAAATAGAATTAAGTCACTACATCGATCGGATCATTTTGAATCACATATTCTCCCAAACCCAAAATGATGGTATGATCGGATGAAAAGATCATTCCTTCTTCTTCGGACATGAGTCTGCTGCGTTGTCTGATCCATTCATCATATGAATTGCCATACATTTTTTTGACCAGCTTGTCATCCATAGGATTCATTTTTCCCCAGTGAAAGGTATATGCAATGCCTTTATCGTCAAATGCCGCAGGAATTTTTTGTATCAATGCTCTGCTTTTTTTAGACTGTACTCCATCAATTTCAAGAACACAAGTCAATGCAAAATTTGTCCATCCTAATAAAGCCTTCGTTCCTTTGACCAAGCGCATAGATATTAAGGCCGGAATTGGTCCATGCGTTTTAAACATCTCACGCAATGTGGTCAAGGCTTCCCAAATTTGATCTATAGAAATCCCCATGGCACAGGAAAACGTTCTTCCTCTCGTCTTTGTATCTGAAAAATGTTGTCCTAATGTACCTAAATCATTGCTCACTTTTTTGGGCAAAACAGCACTTTTAAGCAGACGTAACAACAGAGGTGCTGTCCATGATGCTCGATCCGATATGGCTTCAATGACGCTTAAGACATCTTTGTGGTAAGAATGCGTTGACTCATTCCCTTCAGGAATATCAGGCAATTCAAAATCATTCAGCTTGTACATAATTTCCATTCGAATATCTTCCGTATTATCGTATGGGTTTACAAATAGCTTGAAATGGTCAGGTTTTCTTGCATACCCAGTCGCTGCTTGAATCGATGGATGATCAAATTCTTGTTGTTCAAATATTTGTTTTACTTCATTTTGTTTTAAATCAAATACATAATTATCCAACAAATAAATGTCCTCCGTTCGGATAAAAACTCCCGCGATGTAACCAAAACTACCCATACTTACCAAAGCCGCGTTAAATAAGTTTTCATCACGTACTAATTCCGCATTTAGACTTTCTGCAAAAGATTTAGAAATAACCGGAACTGAGGCACGCTCGATTATATAATTTTTTGTACTACCGACAATGATATGTAACCCAACAACAAAATCCTGAATGCATCCAAAATTCATTGCAGCTCCGTGGGTTCCTGTGGATATGGCTCCAGCTATTGTTTGACCGTTGCTTGCACCACATGTACTGAGTGATAGCTTCCTCTTTTTAAGATACTTATTGATTTCTTTAATATCATTCCCACACTGAAAAAGGAAAACCTTATTTGCATCTTCGGTACTGGTTTCATCTAAATCTTCCTGCTTCATCGCAATCTTTATATTCAATGACCTGGTATCCATGATGGAATCCTTTTCATGGGCAATATCAGACATGGACCATCTGCCTCCCAGCATCCTGAGACTGGTTCGTGAAGCAATGGCATCATCAATGGCTTTTCCAACAGCGCGGTTTGTGTCTATATACCGATCAATCCGGCTTCCCGTCCCCCTTCGATCATTCTTGACTTTTATCATGATGTCTAAATCACGCTTTTGCTCGTGAAAACTTCTCCAATAACTCCGTTGATAATAATCTACACTGGCCATAATCTAATCTTCTAAAGCTTTAGCACAAGTACATTCCACCTTCGTTCGTTTATAAATGCCGAGGGACAAAATATTGACAAGGCTATTTAGCATATTCGGTTTAACCTCAACCTGGTAAAAGCCCCCGGGACATTTATCGGTGCTAATTACAGCACGTTTTGCTCCCCACCAATAGGTGTGCAGGGTAAATTCCTGGGTAGCATCACTTTCATCCGACTCTCCAATAGTATCAGGTGATGACTCAGAACTTATAATGGTAGATGAATAACACGAGGTCATCATAAATAATAAGGCTAAAATGACTACTCTTGAAATGGAATTTTTCATCGCGTGGAATTTTGGTGTTTTACTAGAATGAATTCAATCCGAACAAACGTCTTTGAGCCTGTATCTAAAAAACGATGTACGAATAAGCTAATCTGAAAGATACTACAAAAACCTTATAGTTCATTCGAATTTCCTCATAAAACATGAATCATGTCTTATGCATTTTCCTGTATTTTTGAAAACAACAAAAGTGAGCGGATCAACGTATGGTTGCATCATGGACTACATAACTCTTTGAAATAATCATTCCCGTAACTACTCAGGTAGTTTTATATTCTGGGTAAAAAAAGTCTGTACGACTTGAATATCATAGCCTTGTATTGGAATCCAAGCTATGATATTGGTTCACAACCCAATTTTGGCGGCATTTTTCGTAAAAATGATGACAAAGTTA
>JBCCVV010000357.1:0-5328 GCA_039194925.1 Bacteroidota bacterium | reverse complement strand
CGTCGAGCCAATGCTTTGCCTTCCGCTTCCTTCAGCTAATACCTCACGATATCAACCTTGCAGTTCGGCTAATACTTCCCCTTGTCGGGCGTATAAGGGACTTGAACCCTCAAGTGTGTGCGACATGCCAGGCGCACCAATAAAAAGTCCTTCCATTTTAAATGAAAGGACCTCAATACGTAAGATAATCTTATTCTTATCCTTTGAATATACTTCCGAACAATGCCTTTGCGCCCATGCTCATGATTTCATCCATCGCACTTCCATCACCGTCTCGATCCAAGATTCTAGTGATAAGGCTTGTATTCGTTGGAGATTTTTTGTTGAAACTTGAAGTCCCTTTTGTAATCATATCAACAAGAGATCCTTGATCCAGATTATTTTCTCTTTTTTGTTTTCCGAGCATTCCCATTACAACCGGAGCCATAGACATTAACATTTGACCCGCTTGCGATTTATGCAATCCTGTTGCCTGCCCCAACATCTCAACAACCTGATTTTGCTGCCCACCCAAAAGGTGTTTAAGAATTCCAGCACCGTTCATCATTTTGGTATTTTGAGCTTGTGTAGTACCTCCCAAAAATCCAGCGATATCATCAAGGATACTTCCATCATGATCTCTATCCAATGCTCCGGCCAATCCTTCTGCACCACTTTGACTGGCTACATTTTTTGATACGGCATTAAGTAACGTAGTAAATCCGCCTTCCACTGCTGATTCCGCTTTGTCTCTATCTTGAATTCCGAATTGGTTAGAAATTTGATCAACAAGTACTTCGCTGATTTGGCCCTGAAATAGATCTCTTAAATCCATGTGTATAATTTTATTTTGATTTTGTAAATATGCTTTTAAGTTTATCTCTTACAACATAAGTTTTTATGTGATCAATTTCAAATAATCTACATTTTTTCTGTGTTGTTATTTGGAGTTTACTTGTTGCATTTCAACCTTGAGACGACTAATTATAAATTGGTCACTTCTAATCGGTAACCTCTTTAATTTCCTTCCAAAAATGCGCGCACTCCACTAAAAGAAACCGTCTTGTCCTTAAAGTACTCAATAGCTGCTTTTGCCTTTTCTTTCGGTGCATTCATATGGATCAAAATATTCTGCAAGTGCATTTTCATGTGACCCTGTTGTATTCCTGTTGTAACCAGAGACCGTACAGCAGCAAAATTTTGCGCCAAACCAACCGACGTAATTATGCTCATCAATTCTTGAGCTGATGGATTGCCCAACATTTCCAACGAAGTCTTGGCAATTGGATGCAAAGAAGTAAGTCCACCCACCGTTCCTACAGCTAATGGCAAATCCATCCAAAATGTGAATGCATTGGCGTCAACTTTGCAATGACTCAAACTTTTGTATTTTCCATCTCTGGAGGCATAAGTATGACCGCACGCCTCAATCGCTCTAAAATCGTTGCCCGTTGCCAATACCACTGCATCAACTCCATTAAAAATTCCTTTGTTGTGTGTTGTGGCGCGGTATGAATCCAAATGCGCTATACGCACCGCCAACGCAAATTTCTCGGCAAACTGCTGACTGGTTAACCTTCCCGGAAAAGTTCCTAATTCTTCAATCGTGCACGATACGGTTGATCTCACCAAACACTGGGGCGTATAATTGGAAAGGATGGCCATTATAATCTCAATGTCCTTTTCTTCTTCCTTCAGCTCCGTATGTTTTAAAGCAAACTCTTTTAACAATACTCCAAATTGCTCCAAAATCGAGTTTATGAAGTTTGCACCCATGGAATCGCACGTCTCAAAACTGACTTTTAATTGATAGTAATTGGGTTCTTCATTTGAAAAATCGATCAATTCAATGGAAGAAATCCCACCGCCACGCTTTCTCATATTCTGAGTGAGCGGGTTTGTTTTTTCAATTAGAAAAGAATTGAGCTCAGGAAAAATCGATTTTAGGGTAGATGCAGATCCTTTGAATTTAAAATGAAGCTGACCAATTTTCCTTGTACCAAGAATCTCCGTCTTAAATCCCCCTCGTGTCATCCAAAACTTCGCTGCAGCCGAAGCAGCCGCTACTACACTGCTCTCTTCTATCACCATTGGAACCGCATAGGTCTTTCCATCAATAACAAAGTTTGGTGCTACTCCATACGGCATTGGAAAATTACTAATTGTATTTTCACTAAATCCATCCAATACTTCCTGCTCTTCAGCACTCGAATGCCAATACCCTTGCAACACCTTATTTACTTGAGCCGGATCATTGAAAAAATTCTCAGCAATCCACTTTATTTTACCGGTCTTACTCAGTTTCGAAAATCCTACTATTGCCTTCTCGTTTTCCATAGTTTTGTTACACCAATTCTATTTTACAGTCAAAAATGCCTTTGCCATTTGCAATCCCTTTATTTGAGCTATGACATGCAACCTCAATGTCTCATAATCATCCATTGAATTTTTCAGAAATCCAGATGCCTGACCGTAGATAGATTTGGATTGAAATTTATTCATGAGGTAATACCCATCCAGAAAGTTTGAAACCCCTCCAGAAATGATTGTTTCTTTACACAAACATTTGTCTCCCAGGTTTTTGATCACTGTATTTGCAATGTCCACCATTTCATGTGCAGCGTGTCCGACTCTGGCAAGTCCATTGTAGTTTTTCGCTATTGTTTCATCCGATCTAAAAATCTCTAATTTTGCAAAATTCGTACCTCCGCCAGCTGCAAAATCGACTGCCTGAATAGGCAATGTATATAATGCTTCTAAACTTTTTGGCCCCATTCCCTGGCCAACCTCCTTTACTATTATCTTTAGATCAGGAAATTTATCAATAAGACGTTTTACCATTTCAACGGGCGACATATGATAAATATCTCCTTCGGGCTGAAGCCATTCCTGCATGGGATTCACATGAACTATAAGACCATCTGCCTTTAGTTTGGCAATCAGGTCCGTGATCAAATGTTCTCGATTAGATAGTAACAATTCTTCGATCTGTGCCACACCCAAATTGGCATACAGCGGCTGATCCGGCATAAAAGCCCGCATATCAAAATCAGAAAGTCGATCATTGCTTTCGAGTAAGCTCCTGCATGAACCCAATCCCATACCCATTCCAAATTCCTGACAAGCCTTAGCAAGATTCGTGTTAATGGTTTTGGCCAAGGCAGTACCACCTGTCATACTGGAAACCCAAATTGGAATGCTTAATTTTGATTCTAAAATATCAATAGAGAGATCCAGGTCTTTGGGATGTCCTGATACGATTGGCTCATAATAAAATCGATCATCCAAGGCATCTTTCAATACTTGGGATTGGAATGCTAATTCGATATGATCTTTTTTTCTTGACTCTGCGGTAGGATCTAGTTTCAGAACTTCAATTTTTTTAAGATGAAATAAAACGATTTTTAAAGGTCTTATTTTTGCATCAAATATCTCATTACAGACCAATAATGCCATCTTTTCACCGTAATTAGAAACCAAAAAGATGAAAAGAACTGTATCGGAATCACAAGGCTAAAAATACACTTATTTCAGGACTATGATCGATGCAGCCAGGTCGTTATATAATTGACCAAAACTTAATACACGTTTTAAATCACTTCTGCTTTAAACTAATAACTTACCCAACAAACATACTGATTTTATGTTGATCGGCGTTAGTAGTAATAGTCGATTAAATGGGATTTTGTTTATTTAAAATGTGGAAAAGTAAAATCAATGCATTTTCCAGGTTTCGTGGTACTTATTGGTATATTTGTAGGCACCAATAAGTGTGTTTCGATTCACTTAAAATCTCAAAACAGTAGTATTTAAATTTTTTTCAAGCCTGATAAGGGCTATGAGAATGGTATTTTTATTCAAAATCAAATGAACTTCTGATATGAGAGTTTATGTTCTTTCAACTCTATTTTTCTTCTCTTCTTTCGCCATTTGGTCTCAGGATGCATCCAATCCCAACCAAGCTTATGAATATTTCAATGAAGCCATCGGTTATTTCAAAGCAAGAGATTTTCGTAAAGCCGTCGTGTATTACAGCAAAGCTATCGAAGTAAATCCGGAATATACCAAGGCATATTATAATCGCGGAAGTGCAAAATTGAATGTGAAAGACTTTGAAGGAGCAAATCGAGATTTTGACAAGGCCATAGCATTGGACGAAGAATTTGCCAAAGCACATATGTACAAAGGGTACACCTTGATGCAACTTAAAAAATACAAACTGGCGAGCAAATCCCTTTCTAAAGCAATTTCTTTGGATCCTACGTTGACCAAAGCTTTTCTGAATCGAGGAAATATACACTTGAAGTTTGAAAATTATGAAATGGCCATAGAGGATTTTTCCGAAGCATTGAAATTGGATGGAAATCAAGCCAGTGCTTATTATAACCGAGGCCTCTGCCATCAGAAGTTGGAAAACTTGCCCGCTGCAATTGAAGATTATACGGCTGCTCTGGATGTCAAACCCGGATACGGGCCTGCACACAGAGCTCGAGGCAAGGCATTCTTAACAATGGAGAATTACGAAGAAGCAATTTCTGATTTCTCGTATGCATTGCGCAAAAAACCCGATGATGCTACCATACTTTACTATCGCGGATTTTCCAAACTTAAAATTGAAGATCTCAATGGGGCAAATTCTGATTTTGCCCGAGTACTGCAAATCAATCCTACTCACGAAAGCTCTTTAAAAAACAAAGCCATCACCAGCTTTCAACTCGGAAAATTTGAAGAAGCAACCAAAGATTACAGCAACCTGCTCGCAATTGATCCTAAGAATCCTGACTTATGGGTCAATCGAGGCATATCTTTTTTAAAAAGTGCACGGTACGAAAATGCATTAGAAGATTTCAGTCAGGCCATCAAACTTAAAGAGGATTTTGCCGAAGCCTATTTCAACAGAGCAAATGCCTACACCAAACTGGAAAGAAATGATAAAGCATGTGCAGACATGAAGAAATCTGCGCGTCATGGGTATCAGCCGGCGTATGGGCATATTAGTAGTTTGTGTAATTAAGTTACATAATCTCAAAAAAAAATTAATCTTCTCTTGAGAAATGCATTACGTCATCATCAATGCATTTAAAAATTAATATCTATTAGGGAATAAAGATCAATGCATTAGCAATCAAATGAAATAATCACTGAACATAAATCATTGATTATAAGTATATTACAATCTTATATATGTTAAAATGTAACTACACAGCCATTTTTAAAATTACAAGATAATAGTTACATTTAAACGACCTACCTAGAAGATAATGGATCCATAAAAAGATTTATTATCGAAGATTTATCAGAAATACTAGTTGAATTAAGGTCTTTGCGCAAGGAAGTTAAAGAATTGCG
>JBCCVV010000356.1:0-5356 GCA_039194925.1 Bacteroidota bacterium | reverse complement strand
TGGAACAGCTTTCACTATGCTCATATTTCAATGATGGGAGGGCTGGATATTGAAATTACTGCCAATTTTGATTTGGAGAATTGGAGTTTTAGTCCGGTAAGAAATACGATTGCTATGGTCGAAAAGACTGCACATAGCATTCGTTTCTTCATTGAAAAACCCAGAAAACTAATTCTATGGAACAATTCAGAGCGGATGCATCATAAATTGGCACTTTTTGTAGATGCGCCTGAAGACGATATACCAGATGCTTTTGATTTTGGTACGATTCATATAGAGGATTTTGGTAACCTTCAAGAAGCCGTTGATTTTGCAAAGAATAATTTGACACAAGCCACAATTATAGTACCTCCCGGTGTTTACGAGGGTGCTGCTGTAGAAAGCAACAATATTTCGATCTATTTGAGCAGTGGCTCGGTTATCACTACACCCATATTTGGAACGGACATTAGCAATATTAAAATCTATGGAAGAGGTACTTTTCAGGTCGATGCAAGCCTAGATGCTATTCGGTTGGAATATGTAGAAGATGTAAAAATTGAAGGTGTTATTACTATAGATGGGGGAATGGCCATTCTCTTCGATTCATACAATTGTGCGATACATAATGTTAAGAATTTTCGAACCTCAATTCGTGCACAAACCATAGATGCCAATGGAACGAATAATTTGGAAATTACGGATTGCTTCCTTTTGAGTTCTGATGATGCCACAGCCATCGGTTATCGACATAATCAAAGTAACGTAAATGTTACCAATTGCGTATTGGGAATCTGGGGGACAGGTACTTGTATGAAAGTAGCTGCGGGTTATAGAAATGAACAGGCAGAACCTAAATATGATGAAATTGCAAATTATAATTACGCGAACTGTGATTGTATTGTAGCGGATCGAATGGCTGAAATTCGACAGGATTGCGGCGGTGATGTCCGACAGTTTTACATTAAAAACTGTACGATGGAGAATCCATTTGACATTGGTAAAAAAGTTCTGGGAATCAATTATTCCTCCTTCAATGAAATCTCTGCCGCTCAGGGTTATGGAAAGATGGAGGATTTTTATTTGAGCAACCTTACGTTTCCGGAGGGATATATTCTATTGAGGGGATTAGATGAAGATCATCAGGTAAGCAACGTTGTACTTTCATCGGTTTTAATAGGCAACCAGCCCATTGAAAGCTCTACCTCTGATTTGTTGGAAATAAATGATTTTGTGCAAAATGTTCAAGTTGAAAATGAAACCCCTTTTTGTGTTTTTTCGATTGAAGCGGATACTTTGTACCACTCAGAATCTGACTCTTTGATTGTTTTTAATATTGAGAGGACAGGTTCTCTGGAAGAAGAAATTACCATACCATATGAAATCAGAGGTACAGCAAGCATAGATGAAGACTTTAGTAGTGTACCGAATAGCGATTTGATTTTTCTTAGTGGTGAGGCCGAAAAACAAATTACTCTATTTCCGAATTGTGATACTATCGTGGAGGGTGAAGAATCGATCCATGTCATTTTGAAAAATATACCCTTTGATCAGCAAGCGAGCCTGGGCTATGATTTTCAAGCTATTGTATACGTAGCGGATTTAGATATAGAAGAAATACCTTACAATGGCATAGATGATGACTGTGATACTACTACACCAGATGATGACTTGGATATGGACGGATTTAGTTTAGATCAAGATTGTGACGATCAGAATAGTGACATCAATCCAAATGCAGATGAAATACCAAATAATGGAATCGATGAAAATTGTGATGGTTTGGATTTGATCGTAGGGGCAGACGAATTTATAGAAGAGCTCATTTCATTTTATCCGAATCCGGCAATAAATTTCATTTACTTTAAAAAATCAGATCGGTTGTTTACAGCCATTATCACTGATTTGTCTGGAAAATTACTAACCAAGGAGATTGATCCTGACAAGATGGATATCAGTCATTACCCGAAAGGAGTTTTTCTTTTAAGAATAATAGATCAACGATCATCGAAAGAATCCATTCATAAAATCATTAAGCTGTAAAAATTGATTTTGGATAACTTTTCTCGCGTTGGGATGACTAAATTTAATTGATGGTACAAAAAGCAAGAGGTCGGAGGCCTATTAATCCGCTGGAGAAAGTGCCTCCGACCTCTTTTATATTTTACTGTACTTAGGTGTCGTATACATTCTTAATGAATTGTATTAAAACAACTTCATCTGTGCACTTTGTTTTTTGTCGAATAAAGAAGTATTGTACTGAAATGGTGGATTGTCTAACAAATAAAGCCTTTTAGCCATTTTAAATTGCTGATCGATCATTTCGGCAATAACTCCGGTTCCACGCATACGTTCACCATAAACTGAATTACCTAATTGGCCTTTATGCATCTCCGCAATCTTATTCAGAACTTTTTTGGCTCTATCGGGATACGATTTGTCTAGCCAATCTGAAAATATTTCTGGAAGATCTCCATTCAATCGAAGTACAATATGACTAATCCTTCTTGCACCGAGCTTTGCAGCTTTTTTGACTAGATTGAAAATATCGTGATCATTTAATCCAGGAATAATTGGAGCGGCCAATACGGTGACTGGAATTCCTGCATTGCTCAGCCGATTGATAAGGTCAAGCCTCTTATGTATGGAACTTGCTCTCGGTTCAAGCTTTCTTCTCAGCTTATCATCGAGGGTGTTAACAGAAATGGCCACCGAGACTAAACCATAGCGATTTAGTTCCTTCAGCAAATCTAAATCTCTAAGGATTAAAGTATTTTTGGTAACAATTCCTACGGGATGTTTGTATTTCAAAAAGACTTCTAGCAATTGTCTTGTAAGTTGTAAGTCTTTTTCAACCGGTTGATAGCAATCCGTATTCCCTGAGAGCATAATTGGGTATACTCTCCAACTTTTGGAGGTGATTTTTTTCTCCAGGAGTTCCGCGGCATTTCTTTTGGCTAATATGGTTGTTTCGAAATCGGTTCCAGAACTATATCCCCAATACGTATGTGTATTTCGCGCATAACAATAGACACATCCATGCTCACAACCCTGGTAAGGATTGAGAGAGTATTCCATACCCGTATCCGGGCTGACCACTTTGTTAACTATGGTTTTGGGGAAGGTGTCTACAATCCTTGTTTTGGTTATCGGCAATTCTTCGTCCATCCAAACTTCATCAACGTCTGTACTTTTAACCCTGTTTTCAAAAGGATTATTAGGGTTTATTTGCGCTCCACGTCCATGAATTAATTCTCTCGATATTCTAATCTCTCGTTGCATAAGTCGTAAAATATGACATTAATATATCGCAATATACGACATTATTGCAGTTAAATCAAGGTAGCCACGCAGAATGAGGCCAAATTTATTTTTTGATGTAAATTTTTAGACCAACAATTTTATATTCCTAATTAATTGATAATGAATTTCGTATAGAGAAAGTCACTTTTTGTAATCTAAACTGCTAAAATTTATGTGAAATATCTTCTTTGAATTCGAGGTATAAGTGATAGAAAAGATTTACCTTCATTCTTGAATAATTAGCACTATTTAAAAAAATCGTTTTTGGGAGACGTCCCGATCGCGATTTTTTTTTGGCCCTACGCCAACTTAAAAAGAGTCGTTGAAGGTGCTATTTGACAAAGAAAACAAAGATTGCAAATAAGTACAATTATAACATCAATCGCTTCCATTCTGCCTTATATACGGCAATTATATATAGTAAAAAAGTCAATGTAACTATTGTAATGTATGATATCCCTAATTGCAAGACGGGCCTTAATGTTAACGCAGCCACCGCCAAAATGCCGGTTATTGTTATGTAGCTGAGAATTCTATTTACCGGATAATTTACTGGATAATATCTCTGTCCCACAACATATCCCACGATTACCATACTCACATAGCAGGCCAGGGCTGCCCAAGCTGATGCGACAGTGCCGATTTTTGGTAATAGTAATAAGCTGATCACAATCGTAATAAAAGCTCCCATGAACGAAATAAACGCACCGATATAGGTTTTGTCCTTGAGCTTATACCAAATAGAGACATTGTAATAAAGTCCAAGAAAGACATAGGCAAACAGCAAAATGGGTACGACATTGATTCCTGCTCGATAAGAATCTCCCAAAAGCAAAATGACCACATCAATGAAAAATATGAGTCCTAAGGCTGCCAAACAAGCCACAATCGTAAAGGCCAATGCCACTTTACCATAAACTTCAACTGCATCAGCTCGATCCGAATTGTTGAAAAAGAAAGGCTCGGCAGCATAATTAAAGGCAGTAGTGAATAGATTTAATAAGATAGCTAGTTTCGCAGCAGCACCGTACACTCCTGCGTTGGCAAGATTTTCTAAAATATCATCCCCCAGAAAATATTTTTGCAGGGGTGCAGCAAAAGCTTGATTGATATTGCCAGCAATAGCGACGGCAACCAAAGGAAGTGCATACGAAAGCATTTTTTTGAACAGCTTAAAATCAAAAGAAAATGAAAAGGATTTGAACTCAGGGAGCATGGCTAGTACGACGGCTCCGGATGCTATTAAATTGGCAAAGAATACATAGTCAATCTGCCTGCTGATACCCAGAAAATTATTGAGCTGATTGAATTGCTCCGGTAAATAGTTGGGCATAAATTCGAGAAAGGTCAACACTAGAATAAGGGTAAGAAGGACGTTCAATAATTTATAGATCATAAATCGAATTGGACGACTTTCCAACCTAAATCGAGCAAAGACCAGAGCTGTAATTGCATCTAAAACCAGAATGTACGCAAACCATTTGATGTAATGTGGAGATTCGTTGTATTCAAGAAAGGCAGCAAGTTCTTCAATATTGGGAAGTAAAAGTGCAAGCACAATAATGCAGAAGCCCAA
Organism: Bacteroidota bacterium; assembly: GCA_039194925.1. Classification (GTDB taxonomy): domain Bacteria; phylum Bacteroidota; class Bacteroidia; order Chitinophagales; family Saprospiraceae; genus CAJXUU01. The sequence goes on along the minus strand of JBCCVV010000356.1, from coordinate 498 downwards.
CACACCGATAAATCCGGTATTAAATACCTTTTGAAGATCTCCTTTGCTGCCGTATCTGAAGAACGCCGTATCCATTCGAAATACAAGAATGGTCAGGATTACAGCAGCATAGCTATACATATCGGTATAGATGCCATATTCGGTAGTGTCACCTTCAAATCTTCGAGTGAGATAGATGGTAAAGACTACAAAAAGCAGCACACGGGAAAGGATATGACTTATTCCGTAAATGGCAGTCTCTCCTGCAAGTTTTTTTATTAATGACATTTGTCTTATTGAATAAAGGGCACAAGATAGGGTATTCTTGAATTTACGGGTCGAGGGATTTAATATTCGTTAATGAGAATCTTTTATTTGATTTTGAAACTGGCGGGCCATGTGTTTTTCAAAGAAGTTCTAAGTTACTTCTGCTTTATGTTCGGCACATGGTTCTGAATCTTTTTGTGGAATTAATGTGTTGAGCAAAGAAGAGCATCTGCAATTGATTTTCTGGGGTTT
>JBCCVV010000355.1:0-5380 GCA_039194925.1 Bacteroidota bacterium | reverse complement strand
TTAAACAAATAAGAGTAATTAGGATTTTTTGCTCAATCGCGGAACCGCACAATCGCCTAAATTTGAAAAATCTCCAAGCATTATCTCTTGAGTTTTAGAATTTTCACAATTCAAAATCAACTATCCAACTTCAAAAATCCATATTTCTCTCTTTTTACCTTAATCTCTCAAAGTAGTACTAATTACCTAATATGTTGATCCGTTGTGTACTTTGTGCCTTTGTTCTTCTGCTAAGACCTTCGTTTTAGGCTTCAGTCGTTGGCGAAAGTTACAGCGAGACGCGGAGTGATTAAAAATAAAAACTTTCATATCTTATTAATCTTTTCCAATTTCTATTGGTTTTAATGATTGAAAAATAAATAGGATGCGTGAGAGAGTAGAGATTCTAGATGGCTAAGCACAATCTTTTCAATTATATCCGATCTCTTAAATCTTTCTAATCTTAACTTTTATTTTTGCAGCATATTACAATCGGAATGGCAACAGCAACAAAGGCAAGAAAAAAACAAAGTAAGGCGGAGAAAGAAAATCTGAGGAAGTACATCCACATCAAAGGTGCCAATTCCAATAACCTGAAAAACATAGAATTAAAGCTTCCGAAAAACGAGCTAATAGTGGTTACAGGGTTATCAGGGTCAGGAAAGTCTTCTTTGATCATGGATACTCTCTATGCTGAGGGACAACGCAGATATGTAGAATCTTTATCATCATATGCACGGCAATTTTTAAGTCGGATGAAAAAACCTGATGTGGAATTCATTAAGGGTATCTGTCCGGCTATTGCTATCGAGCAAAAAGTATCCTCAAGCAATGCTCGATCAACTGTTGGATCGTTAACGGAGATTTACGATTATTTACGACTATTATATGCCAGGATTGGAAAGACATATTCACCAATATCGGGGGAGTTGGTGAAAAAACATGAAGTAGCAGATGTAGTCGATTTTATTTTCAAACATAAGAAAGGGACAAAAGTGGTCTTGTCCATACCCTTACAGTATAAATACGAGCGCAAGCTAAGCCAGGATCTTTCTCTCTTGATTCAAAAAGGATATACCCGTGTCAAATTTGAAGGTGCTTTGGAGTACATCGAAGATATTTTGGAATCCAAACATATAAACCTGGATAAAACCACTTTGGAAGTAAGGGATCAATACCGAATTCTTATTGATCGGTTTGTGGTAAATGATGATGAAGAAAATAAAAAGCGAATTTCGGATTCGGTACTAACTGCATTTCAAGAAAGTGAAGGGGAATGCGAAGTTGAAATTGTGGATGGAGCCGTGGAGAATTTTAATAATCGGTTTGAAATGGATGGAATGTCCTTTTTGGAGCCAACACATCAACTATTCAATTACAACAATCCATATGGTGCCTGTCCTAAGTGTGAAGGGTATGGAAAGGTATTGGGAATTGATCCAAACAAGGTGATACCCGATGATAGTCGATCGGTTTATGATGAAGCCATTGCTCCATGGCGTGGAGAAAAATCTAGCATGTGGCTTACTCAATTAATCAATTCAGCCCATCATTTTGATTTTCCAATTCACAGACCGTATAACGAGTTGACCAAACAGCAGAAGAAGTTGTTGTGGACGGGAAATGAATATTTTGACGGGATTGATGCTTTCTTTGAAGAGCTTCGGCAGAAGACATACAAAATTCAAAACCGAATAATTCTTGCTCGATTTAGAGGGAAAACAGATTGTCCCGAATGTGGAGGTGGCAGATTGAGGAAAGAAGCGACCTATGTAAAGATTGACGGAAAAGACATCACTGAATTGATCAATCTTCCTTTGGATGAAATGAAGCACTTTTTTGATACGATCACGCTTTCCAATCATGACCAACAGATTGCGGATCGAATCTTATTGGAGGTGAACAACAGATTACGGATCATGAATGATGTTGGATTATCGTATTTGACATTGGATCGTGCTGCTTCTACATTAAGCGGAGGTGAGACACAACGAATTAATCTTACTCGTACACTTGGAAGCAATTTGACGAATTCGCTATACATACTTGATGAACCTAGTGTAGGACTTCATCCAAAAGATACCGAAAAGTTGGTCGAGGTGCTCAAAAAACTAAAGGCTCTTGGGAATACTGTGGTAGTGGTAGAACACGAAGAAGAGGTGATACGTGCTGCAGACACAATTGTGGACATAGGGCCTAAGGCAGGGATCTATGGAGGTGATTTGATTTATTCCGGGCCCTATTCGGACTTTTTAGATAAAAAGGTGGAGAGTTTAACTTCGGATTATCTTACGGGTCAAAAAGAGATTCCAGTCCCCGGGAATAGAAGAAAAGGTGTAAATAAAATCCATATCAAGGGTGCAGGTCAGCACAATTTGAAAGATATTGATGTAACCTTTCCATTGAACAGTTTTATCGTAGTAAGTGGTGTGTCTGGCTCCGGTAAGACTACCCTCGTAAAAAATATACTCTATCCTGCGCTGAAAAAGCACTTGGGAGATCCAATCCCCCTTTCACCGGGAAAGCACAAATCGATAAACGGCGACCTTTCGGCCTTTCATCAGGTGGAAATGGTCAATCAGAACCCATTGGGTAAATCGAGTCGATCCAATCCGGTTACCTATGTAAAGGCGTATGATAGTATTCGAAAACTATTTTCCAGTCAGCAATTGTCGAAGATAAGAGGGTATCAGCCCAAGCATTTTTCATTCAATGTAGAAGGCGGAAGATGTGAGACGTGCAAGGGTGAAGGAGTGATAACGGTAGAGATGCAGTTCCTTTCGGATGTGAAATTGAAGTGTGATGACTGTAATGGAAAGAAGTTTAAAGACGAAGTACTGGAAGTGAAGTATAAGGGCAAAAACATCTATGATATTCTCGAGCTAAGTATAGATGAGGCAATGGAATTTTTTAGTGACAAACACGATATCATTGCCAAGATAAAACCACTTTACGACGTGGGTTTAGGTTATGTCAAATTAGGACAACCCAGCAGTACCTTATCGGGGGGTGAAGCCCAAAGAGTTAAGCTCGCTTCATTTCTCGGCAAAGAAAACCATAAGAATAATATCTTTTTCATCTTTGACGAACCTACTACGGGACTGCACTTCCATGATATTCTTAAATTGATGGATGCTATGAATGCCTTGGTTGAAAATGGGCATACGGTATTGGTAGTGGAGCATAATATTGATGTGATTAAATGTGCGGATTGGTTGATAGATCTGGGTCCTACGGGAGGAAAATTGGGAGGTAACTTGATTTATGAAGGGGTACCAGAGGGTATTGTGAAGGTAAAGGAATCCTATACGGGACAATACTTGAAAGGGAAATTATAGGGTGATTTAATACAAATTTTAATGAAAAAAGAGTGATCATATCAATTGACCACTCTTATATAAAGTGTATTGGAAGATTAAGCTCTTGCTACATCTTAATGCGTATTAACTCTATTTGAGAAATTAGTTATTTAGCTATACATGATGTTGACTTTTAACCACGACGTACATAAACGATTCACAAAGGGCACCAAGATTGCATGATATGGCACTATTCATGCAACCAACCTTGCACTACGCTTCGCAGACATAGTGGGTTAAATTGGAAATGTCTTATTTTAGAATTTAATCGCTTCATTAGATGTATGGCTTCGTTGCCTAAATTTTTTTATCTCTGAATAATCATAAGGTTGGTAGCCACATTGGAACCATTAATATTGATGGCATATACATATGTTCCATTTTGCAATAAATCAGATTCGATTTCTACTTTTCCTGCTCCACCTTGAATATCATACGTTGACATCAATTTTCCTTCCATACTGTATACATCCAATGTTGCATTCTTCGTATTGGCTGGGATCTCATATTCAACGGTAGTTATTTCACCAAAAGGATTAGGTCTGTTCTGGCTTAACCTAATTTTTTGGAAATCAGAAGCCAAATCGGAGCCTATATTTCTTTTAGATGTACCATCCATGGACATTGCTTGTTCGATTGCAGCCAATCGATCTTCCAAATCAGTGATTGTTTCATTAAGCTCAGTGATCTGATTTTCTTGTTCTGTTATAATATCTTGTTGCTCCTTTATACCCTGAGTCAAAATAGGGATGATTTCCGTATACTTTATTCCTACCATATCATCTTCTGTACTGGTGTGAGTTACATTTGGAATTACTTCTTTCACCTCCTGTGCGATAAATCCGTATACTCTACCATCTGGTAAGTTCATTTCAGGATATTTGGACTTATTATAGGTGTAACTCACGCCATTAAGTCGTGTGATCAAATCCAGAGCGTTATCAATCCCCTGAACATCTGATTTTATCCTTCTATCCGACAGGACTAGCCAACTGGCCGAAACTCGTCCGTCTCCGTTAAGATCAAATTCGTACGTACCTCCGATGTTATCCCCCAAACGAAGAATAAGTGCTTGACATGCCGCACCAGCAAAGGGTGTTCTTCGAGCAAAAGTGAGTATATCTGCACCTCCATTATCCCAGAGTATGGTAGGGCTGTTATTGTTCATACCTACATTGATGGAATTATTTATATTATTTTGAGCTCTGAACCCATAAAGATTGCAAAGAGGTGAACCACCTGGACCACCGTTCTGTCCAAGAGCAGTGGCTCGATTAGCTGTAAACGTAGCTGCTGTTACACCAGGATCAGTAAGTATAATGTTAGTTCCTCTCACGTCCATTGTTCCGAGCGGATTTTCTGTGTTAATACCTACAACCTCAGCTCCAAAATCACCATAAATTAAAGGTGTCCCCGCATCTCTTGCGATGTAAAGCTTTTCGTTTATATTATTACGTCCAGCTCCTGCCTCAGTTCCTAAAAAAATATTGCTGACTCCAAAACTCCCCGTTCCGGTATTAAAGCCAATATGTATTGATCCTTTAGATGTACCACCTACACCAGCCTTATGACCGACCATGACATTAAATTCTCCGTTGTGCTCAAATCCTGCTGCATGACCATAATAGCTATTTGCAAAATGACCATTTATCCCAGCTCCGGCCAGGGCCCCTGTAAAAGTGTTTTGATCATCTCCGGCTCCAATTAAAGCTGAGGTTTGAAAACCGACAAGTGTATTTTCAAAACCAGGTCCACCATTGTCTGGATAATCAGCAGAATTCTGAGCCATAGTTAAAGCGCTAAAGCTTAACAGAAAAATAAACGAAAAAGCAATTTGTATATGTTGTTGTTTCATTGTAATACGAATTTTGATTAATAAATAAATTCCTGTTTAGAGACTTTCGTCTTCTAGTAAAAAAACCGCGCGATGTTTCTTTTATATCCTTTTTCAATACAGATTGGGAACCCTTTGTATTCAAAAGAATCGTTGTTTTATATCATTGAGTAATCCTAATGAAGGGCGTTTGATAAGCATGATGCTT
>JBCCVV010000354.1:0-5445 GCA_039194925.1 Bacteroidota bacterium | reverse complement strand
CTTTTTGTCGCTTTTCTACTTTATGCCAATACAATAACGCACGAATATACCCAGGATGATGCTATTGTCATTTACGATAATATGTTTACCCAAAAAGGTTTTGCTGGCATATCCGGGCATCTATCCAACGATACATTTTATGGATTTTTTAAAACAGAAGGGAAGGCAAAACTCGTTTCAGGTGGTAGATATCGTCCTCTAACTCCGATTCTATTTTCGATTGAATACGCCATCTTTGGTGAAAATCCTATGGCAGGGCATATTATCAGCGTTTTACTATATGCGGTCCTATGCATGCTGGTCTACAAATTGATTGTTTTGATGTTTCATCCAGTATTGGGAAGCAATCGTGGGTTTTATATTTTCGCCTTGCTTGCTTCCTTACTTTTTGCAGCACATCCCATCCATACGGAAGCCGTCGCCAATATTAAAGGCCGGGACGAGATTATGAGTATGATGGGTGCTGTTCTTGCTCTTTACTATTCCATAAAATACATTGACTCAAATAAAAGTATCTACCTTGCCTTTTGTGGATTATCGTTTTTTTTGGGATTGTTGTCTAAAGAAACTACGATCACCTATCTCGCTGTTATTCCTCTGGCCGCCTATTTTTTTAGAAACCGAGATTTTAAAAAAGTACTTACTCCTACCCTATTTGTTTTTGCCAGTTCGGTCATCTTTATATTCCTTCGGACCAGTGTTTTAGGATGGGACTTTGGTGGTACTCCAAAAGAACTGATGAACAACCCATTCATAAAAATAGATGGGAATGCATATGTACCATTTTCCTTTGGAGAAAAAGCTGCTACTATTCTTTTTACCCTTGGAAAATACATAGGGCTTTTATTGTTTCCACATCCACTTACGCACGATTATTATCCAAGACATATTGATATTATGACCTTTGGCAATTGGCAAGTCATACTAAGTCTACTCATTTACATTGCGCTTGGGATCTATGCTCTATTACACCTGAGTAAAAAGAGTTTGATCAGCTTTTGCATTTTGTATTTCGTAATTACACTTTCCATTGTTTCGAATATCGTGTTCCCCATTGGAACCAATATGTCCGAACGATTTCTATTTATGCCTTCATTGGGCTTTGCAATCCTTGTTGCATACCTTCTTTATCATTATTTAGGTACAACCAACCCAAAGGCGATGCTTGGAATTGCTGCCGTAGTTTTATTGGCATATTCCTTTAAGACGTTAACAAGAAATACAGTTTGGAAAAATGACTTCACTCTATTCACTACTGATGTAATTACTTCAAAAAACAGCGCCAAAGTATTGAACGCAGCAGGTGGTGCACTCGTAACGGAATCCTCTAAACCAGAAAATGCATCAAAAAAAATGGACATGCTGAATCGGGCCATTCCCTATTTAACAAGAGCATTGGAAATACATCCTAACTATAAAAACGCTGCCTTACTCCTGGGAAATGCTCATTTTTATAAAGGAGACTTTGAAGCAGCCATCCAGAGTTTTGAACGCACACTTGCCATTGCGCCGGAATACAAGGATGCAACCACGAATTTGGCCGTCGCCTATCGAGACGGAGGTCGTCATGCTGGAGAAAAAGAACAAAACCTGACTAAAGCCAAAAGATATCTGGAACGGTCCATACAGCTGGTAGATACCGATCCGGACACCTACAGACTTTTGGGGATTACCCACGGAATGGCAGGCGAACACCCTGAAGCCATTAAATATTTCACAAAAGTGGCCGAAATGTTGCCGAAAAATGCGGGAGCATACGTTAATCTAGGAAAGGCATATCAATACTACGGAGATGATGAACAAGCCAGAATAAATTTCCAAAAAGCAGTAGAGCTTGACCCAAAAGCCTTGGAAAACAATTAATTTTAAATGTAAGCACAGATTGAAAAAAGATATATGAGGTTATTAATAGTCCTAATTATAGCGTTTACCGGATATGCGAGCAGTAGCATGGCTCAAAATAGTCAGGATCAATGGGTGGATAGCATTTATTCGAATATGACGTTGGATGAAAAGATAGGACAACTATTCATGATTCGCGCTTCGGCCAAAAGAAATGAAAAGGAAGCAGAAACAATTTCCAAATACATCCGAGATTTCAATATTGGTGGCATTTGTTTCTTTCAAGGTGATCCAGTTCAATTGGTCAACCTCATGAATAGGTATCAAGGCAAATCCAAGCTCCCCCTGATGACTTCGATTGATGGTGAATGGGGCTTGGGCATGCGGTATCCAAAACAAGCCATTAGTTTCCCTCGTGCACTTACACTTGGTGCTATTCAAGATGACAACCTCATCTTTGAAATGGGCAAGCAAATTGGCCAGCATTGCAGACGGGTAGGGTTGAATGTAAATTTTGCACCCGTCGTAGATGTAAATAACAATCCAAAGAACCCCGTTATCAACAACCGTTCTTTTGGAGAAGACAAATACAACGTGGCTTCAAAAGGCTATCACTACATGCGAGGATTACAAGCAGTAGGAGTCATGTCCTGCGCAAAGCATTTTCCGGGACATGGTGATACGGCCACCGATAGTCATTACGATCTGCCTCAGATCAATCATGACAAAAACAGACTGGACAGCATAGAATTGATGCCTTTTCGATCATTAATCAAACAAGGTATTGGAAGTGTAATGGTGGCACATCTCAATATGCCCTCCATAGATAATCGACTGAATCGACCTACCACTTTGTCGAAACCAGCGATTACTGATCTGCTCAGAAATGAATTGGCTTTTAGTGGATTGATCTACACAGATGCCATGGAAATGAAAGGCGTAACGAAACATTTTGCACCAGGGGATGCAGACAAAGAAGCTTTTATGGCCGGTATAGATGTCATCCTTCTTCCTGAAAACTTAGAAGCGGGAATTGCATCCATTAAAAAAGGTCTTCTTGACAAATCGATACCAATGCAGCGTCTTGAGAATAGTGTGAAGCGAATTCTAAGAGCTAAATTCTCCTTGGGACTTACAAGCTGGGATGATGTACCACACGAAAATTTAATGGAAGACATCAACAGCAATACATCCTTGGCATTAAAACAAGAACTTTTAGAAAATGCCATTACACTGGCAGCCGATGAAAATGATTTGGTTCCAATACGAAAAATTGACAATCTTACATTTTCAACTATTTCCATTGGTGCTGAGAAGATCACTGAATTTCAAAAACATATTTCGAATTTTGTAAAAGTCAATCCGATCGTTTTAGGTCGACCATCATCTGCAGCCCAAAAAGGAATCGTAGCCAACCAAATAAAAGACTCCGATTATGTCATTGTGGGGATTCACGACATGAGTAAGTATGCTTCTAAAAATTTTGGAATCGACCAACGAAACATAGACTTTTTAAAGGGTCTGAATAAGAGTAAGAAAGTGATTATTGTGCTTTTTGGGAGCCCTTACGCCCTGGAATACTTTGATGACTTTCCTAATGTTATTGTAGCCTACGAATCGGATAACATGGCTCAGCAAGTAGCGGCTGAAGCAATTTTTGGATCTATCGAAATAAAAGGTAAATTACCTGTAACTGCTTCTGAAAAATATAGTTACGGGACGGGGTTATATAGAAGTTCTCTTGGCAGATTGGGATATTCCGTACCTGAACGAGTTGGTATGGATTCGAAAGTACTGGCCGGAATCGATACCATTGTCGATGAAATGATTCGAAAAAAAGCAGCTCCCGGATGTCAGGTTTTAGCGGCAAAAGATGGCAAGATCGTATTCCACAAATCGTATGGTCATTTTACCTACGAGAAAAAAAGAGAAGTTCGAAACACCGATATTTATGACGTTGCATCAGTAACAAAAACATGTGCTTCTACCCTCTCCCTGATGAAATTATACGACGAACAAAAATTTGATCTCAATGCACCAATTGACAGATACATAGCGGAAGCGGATACATCAAATAAAGGCGACCTTAGTGTACGTTTGGCGTTGGCTCATCATGCCCGTCTGGCAGGTTGGATACCTTTTTACAAAAGCACAGTAAATGACAGTAGACGAAATCCCTATCCGTTGGACAAGTATTATTCCAAAATACTTAAGCCTGGCTTCACCATACCAGTAGCGGACAGTCTCTTTTTGCGTACAGACTATAAAGATTCCATTTGGAGTAGAATCTACGTGAGTGAATTAAAACCCAGAAAAGGATATAAGTATTCGGATTTGGCCTTCTATTTCATGCACAAAACAATTAATAATCTGGTAGGCGAACCCATAAATGTATATGCGGATAAAAGCTTTTATTGCCCACTTGGATTGCAACGAACGGGGTATCTGCCTTTGCAAAAACATGATCGATCATGCATAGCTCCAACTGAAATGGACGATTATTTCAGAATGCAAAAAATTCAAGGTCATGTGCATGATATGGGTGCAGCCATGCTCGGTGGCGTGAGTGGTCATGCCGGATTGTTTAGCAATGCAAAAGAACTTGCCATTATCTACCAGATGCTTCTTAATGGGGGTACATACGGTGGTCTGCAATATCTTGATCCGGAAACTATAAAGCTTTTTACCACCCGGTACCATGAAAGCTCAAGAAGAGGGCTCGGTTTTGATATGAAAGAACGCGATTCACATAAGTCTATGAATATGTCCGAATTGGCATCCGATGGTACTTTTGGTCATTTGGGATTTACAGGAATAGCAGCATTTGCCGATCCTGAAGAAAACCTGGTTTACATTTTTGTATCGAATAGAACCTTTCCAGATATGAATAATTATAAATTCGGCAGAGGAGAATATCGTCCAAGAGTTCAGTCTCAAATTTATAAAGCTCTGGGAAAAAAAGTGGAAAACGAATTTGTCTCAAAAGGAATTGAGAGAATTGTCAAATAACCAAATCGAAGTGATCATAATTCTACCTTGGGTAATGTCATTTTTATGGTTATGAATTGGGGCGGTTTGGGTTAGCCTTCAAGAGCAACTTTTTATTATGGATCTATTGTTTCACACTGACAATACACAAATTCCAGAGATGCTTTTTGCATGAACAAACCCTGTAGGTATGAATTCAAAAAGATTACAATTCTTCCCGAACAAAAGCGCTTACTTTTCCCGCGCGATAAGATGGCAGTAAGGAAGCCAGCCAACCAATACAAAAAACTGTAACGGTTACAATAATAAAATCGGTCCATTTCAACTCAATAGGATACGCGCTGATCATAAAGCCATCGGGAATAGTTATAAGGTCGTAATACTTTTGGAGATAATATAAGATCAAAGCCAGAATAGTGCCGATGACAAGTCCGACACCGGTAATAAGAATACCTTCCATGAGGAATATATTCCGGATGTTATGTGTTTCTAATCCCATACTTCTCAGGATCGAAATATCCTTTTTCTTTTCAAGGACAATCATCCACAGAGAAACAAACATATTAAAAGCTATTATTCATAAAAACAGAACTACAATTAAAAAACTGATCCACT
>JBCCVV010000353.1:0-5451 GCA_039194925.1 Bacteroidota bacterium | reverse complement strand
ATCCTCGTTTCCATTAGTGCTCTTCTTTTCTTCCGCTTTTTTGTCTTAACTTTCAATTTTGTTATTCCTACAACTGCACTAGAGTTTATCAGTTCTCTTAACTTTCTTTGTTCACCCGACTCATCTATTACATTTCTGTTATGGTAACTTCTCAATACTAAATCTACCTTATCATCAGGTAATCTATCTAAGACTTCTATCATATCACATTCGCGATCTGCTATTAATGTAATATGCTTCGCTTTATTCAATACTTGTATGGATTGCTTAAAACCATCAATCCATTTATAGCTTTCTTTTTCTTCAATATACTCTAAATTCCTTTTAGTCTTTTCGCCTTTTTCTCTCCTAGTTTCTTCATTCCTTTTGATAAAGCTACTATGGGATACTCCTAGTGCAGTACGTGTATCTCTATCATAAACTACATTTGTATGGAGTTCTAACCCATGGTAATTAATGCGGTGATTCCAAGCAACTTGTATAAGACCAGAAGTATCTTTTATTCGGTTTTTAGTATCGGTTAGGGTGAAAGTGGAGGTATCAGCAATGACTATTACACGCTTGTCTGCTACAAGATTCGAGCACTCATCAGATGTTTCTTTAATTATGGCAGCCTCTGTGACTTTACCATTTTGTAAAAACCGATAGAACGACTTTTCTTCACTTGAATTAACACTTATTTTGTGTATTACAGAGGATTGTCGTTCGATGAGACGCTGTTCAAGACAGCCCTTTTTTTTCTAATCTCAAATCATTGTAGAGACTAGTTAAGTGCATGTTGCTCATAACTTGTTGCTTTAAATTATATTAAATATATGAATAATGTGTAATATGTAGATATTTGTGTCCTAACGACAGGGGTTGAAATCCAAGGCTATAATTTATTACGATATAATTTTGGCGGAATTTTTGACCAAAATGATGGCAAAATTACGACCTGCCACGATGTAAATCAAAAGCCTGAGTAGTTACATAAGAATCAACGGATTATTCCTAACGAATCTTTTCAATTACCAATCTTTTCAATTTTGATCATTTCTTGAACAACTTCGTTCTCACTTCTGCGGATGCTTCCAACGTTCTGTGAACCGGGCACTTATTGGCAATTTCCAATAATCGACTGACTTGTGCATCATCCAAATCGCCCTTTATTTCAATTTCTCGATCAAATACTTCTAATCGACGTTCGTTGATGTCGCAATGCTCGCAATCATCTCTGTAGCTCCGGTGAAATGATAAATGTACCTTAACCTCTTGAAGATCCCACTTCTTGCGTCGCGCATACATCTGTAGCGTCATGGCTGTACATGCCCCCAGCGAAGCATTCAAAAGTTCATAAGGATCAGGACCAAAATCATTTCCCCCGACCTCTTCAGGTTCATCTGCTATCAAGCCATGAGCTCCAGCCATGATTTCCGTAGTAAATCCAGAATTCCCCAATTGAGCAACTACTTCTTTATGCGTCTCCAATTTTTCAGATTTGGGAATATCAACATAACGTTTGGCCCAGGTAGAGATCACATTACCCACATAATAAGCATCATTTTTATTGGTAAGCATGTGATCTGCTCCATTGAGTGTCACAAAGCTTTTTGGGTGTTTAGCAGCATGATAGATTTCTGCAGCATTTTCAATTTCTACAATCCGGTCTTGCGGTGAATGCATTACCAACAATGCTTTATTCAATTTTTTAATTATAGAAAACATATCCTTGGATCTAAGATCATCCAAAAAATGCTTTTTAATTGTGAACTCTCTTCCACCAATATTCACGTTTGCAACTCCAGATGCTTCAATATCTTCTATTTTACTTGTCAACAGGTGGGTAACATGTTCGGGTTCGGAAGGTGTACCAATCGTGGCCACTGCTTTGATCGCATCTACTTTAGAAGCGGCAAATACCGAAGCGGCACCTCCCAGACTATGGCCTATCATAATGCTTGGCTCCGTATAATTATCACGTAGAAATCTACATGCGGCTAACAAATCCTCCACGTTACTGGTAAAGTTGGTATCACTAAATTCGCCTTCGCTATCTCCCAAGCCTGTGAAATCAAATCGCAATACCGCAATGCCATTCAACGTGAGTGCTCTGCTAATATGGCGAGTTGCGGAGAGGCTTTTACTTCCCGTAAATACGTGGGCAAAAACAGCGTAGGCATCCGGTTTTAGTGTTAGAGGTAATTCTAGACGAGCGGATAGTTTGTATCCATTTTTATTGGTAAACTCAACTTTCTTGGAAGGCATAGGTAATCATTTTAAAAACAAAATATAAATGCGAATTTGGTAAACAATGTTGAAGGAGGTTTAAAATGTTTTAGAAATGATTGTCTGTAAAACATCAATTAAGTTGAAAACAAAGTAGAATTACCTCCTGAACGAGTATCTACAATCCTTTCCATTATACTTTTCTCATGATTCAACCAATAACATTCAGTTAGACCTTAAAAGACGGTAATTACTCAGGTAATTCATAATTTGACGAAAACACGTCTTTTAGAATTGAATATTCTTAGTCATGTATTGTTATTCAGGGCTAAGAATGGACTGAAAATCTAATTTTGTCATCACTTTTGACCCATTATGATAAAATTACCTCTGAAGGGTTCTGTATGCTATAACCGCAACAGTTTTAAAAGACTTAATCCTGATCTTCTCTATAACCGCATATTATCCAATCAATGTCAGCACAAAGGCCTCTTCAAAGTCTTATATATCAAAGTTTTTTGAATATATGCAGGCAAAGTTTAATTTTGTCGTTTGATATTAAAATGATTTATACATTTCTAAATTGAAACAATCATGAATTCTCGAAATCTAATTGCAATATGCCTGGTTTTATTTTTATGTGCATGCAAACAAGATACTTCTTCATCAGCATCACAAAAGGATGAAATATCTACTTTCCTAAAGGCAATGGAACAACTTCAAAGTGAACCCGGTAAGGCCTCTGCACAAAACTTTGTTGTGGAAGTGCGAAAAGAAATAGCAGTCGCCTCTGATAACGAAAAGAAGCTGAATTTGCTTTATAAAGGATTAGCAGTCGCGGAAGAATACAAAATGGGTCCTGCTGCTATTGGTTTCTTAATGCCACTGGTAAAAGACTTCTCATCCAACCCGAAGCATGAAGAACATTTTGCAAAACTGGCATCGGCCCTACATGATATAGGAAAAAGTATTCCGGGAAGTATTTTGGTGAAAGCTTATGAAGAGAAATTTCCGTCCGGAAAATATATGGGCAACTTGCAAAAAAAGCAAAAAGAAGAAATCACTGACCTTAATGAATACATCAAAGTCTTGGCAGAAAATGTATTTAAAGACCCGGACAAATATGGCATTAATCGACTTTCGGCACAAACGTATGTAGATGCATGCGAAGCGTATGCCATAGGATTCCCCACAAAAGAGATGGCTCCTGAGTATCTCTACCGTGCGGCTGAAATGGCACGAACAATAAAGACCTATCCTAAAGCATTAAGTATTTTTGATTGGATCGAAGAATCTTATCCTGACTACGAAAAAACCCCAACTACAGTGTTCTTAAAGGGCTTTATGCTTGAAAATGAGCTAAACAACAAGGAAGCTGCCAAAGAAGTATACAATCGATTTTTAACTAATTATCCCAAAAGTGATCTGGTTGATGATGTTAGCTTTTTATTAGAGAACATTGATAAGACAGATGAAGAGATCATGAAAATGATCGATGAGAAGAAAGCCAACCAAGCGGGATAAAAGTTGACAAAAAATACAAAAAGAAAAGAGCCACTTGAATCTAGGGTTTTATTTAAGTGGCTCTTTTTTTATCTCGGAAGCAATTGAAAATAGATCGTCCGCTATCACTTTCAATCACTATAAATTTCAATTCAACATACAACAACTCCACACCCTCCATTTACTATTGAGGTGTGTGTCTACATTCCAGAACAACCAAGCTGAAATCACCCCAAGGCTAATGAGGGGAACTTGTCAACTTCATTCCAATTATTAACAGAGAGCTAATTGTTGTTATAAAATGTCTCTACCGAACTAAAATTAATTCAGGTAATTAATGGCAATGACATCTTTTAACTTTTCGCTGATTTGAATGTCTGTTTGTATACGATAGGACAGGATTCCCTTAATGCCTAAGTATGAGACTGCAGATTCCAATCGATTAGAGACTAGCACACTTTTATCCGCATTAAGCTTATGTGCCGTCAATAATAATTTAGCATTTGGATCTGCTTTCAGCTTCGCGGCAATCTTATTTAATTTGCTGATCGCCGACCGATCCAATGTAGCGAAATTTGTTTTGTACGTCAATTCTTCTCGCTCAGTAGAAACTACCTTATACTCTGCATTTTTAGCAGTCACTGGTAAAACGGGTTTCTTTATCTCTGTAGGCTGAACAACAATTGGATCGGGTTTAATACTGTATCCATCCATGTGTCCAGGCACTGTTTTTATAAAGGATTCAATTTCTCCTTTTTCAGAAAGCTCAACTTTTACTGGTTGCAGATTATATAAAATGACCGACTCTTTTTGAGCATTACCATTAGAGATACCAAAAATAACGAGGAAAATAAATAGGGAGGCAATTTTGAATTTTGTCATGGGTATTAGTTTTTCAATGAACTAATATGGGCTAACTATTTGTATTATAACGTTTTTAAACGCCATACTTACATATAAAGTTAAGGTAAAAACCGTAAAAAATCAATTTAGTCTATTAAACCTCTACCCTCTTTCTTCAATTTGCCTTCGTCTTCCAGCTGTTTCATAAGTTTATCGAGTACCCCATTTACAAATTCCTTACTCTTATCCGTGCTGTATGATTTGGCTACTTCTACATATTCATTCAAGGTAACTTTGGCAGGAATAGTTGGAAACTCCATCATCTCACAGGCCGCCATTTTAAGCAAGATCATATCGATCAACGCCAAACGCTCATGATCCCAATTGGTCAATATGGGCTTTATAATTTTAAGAAGGGCTTCGTCTCCTTTGAATGTTCTGTCCAATAAAGGCTCTCCATATTCCTTAATGGTCTCATCATCCGGATAGTAGTCATTCAAAAAAGCGGTACCTTCAGCAGGGAGGGATTTTATTACTTTTTTTACGGCTCCAATCACCAGGGATTTATCGTCAATCCAGTTGAGATAAGCATCCTCGATAATTTCATTGAACAGCTCATTTTTACGGCAGAATCTATATAATTCCAACAATATTTCAACATGGTCTTCACGAGTGGTATTCTTCTCTACATATTCTTTGTAGGCATCCTCTTTTGCGAATTCGTTGTAAATTTTGGCCATATGATCCCTGTCAATCTTGGCGTTGAATCCTTTTTGTTCAAAAACTTTGTTTAACCCGGGATTGTCTCTAAGGCTTCGAATTAGGTCGTTATCGCACAGTTTGGCAGAAAATGCCTTGTCTGCCGCTGTGGGGAGATGCTTTGCTTTTCTTTTTGCT
>JBCCVV010000352.1:0-5458 GCA_039194925.1 Bacteroidota bacterium | reverse complement strand
CGATCATTACCTCCAGACAATCTTAGGCAAAAAAAATTGTGAAAATTACCATTGACTATATTCTTTTGACTGAAAAGCTCGAATATATATTTGTGTCATTAAAACTCATATATTGACGCTGCCCCCAGCAGTATTCTCCTCAATAATCTGAACCCTGAGCACCTTGCGTGCTTTAGGGATTTTTTATTAATACTTTTTTAATAACCAAAACTTTTACCAATGGTAAAGACCGATTTTACTTACTCGGAAAGGAGATCTTACATACTTAGTTTAGTAATGATCTTCGCATTCTCACTTTTACCTCGATTGGATTTGGGCGCTCAGGCTCTGGTTTGTAATGATAATGTGCAAGTTTCGCTTAATTTGGATTGCGAAGCAGAGATTACACCCGCTATGATCCTCGAAGGCGAAGATGAAAACTTATTACCGAATTATGAGGTGGATATTGAAGGAATAGCAGGAACCGTAGTCTCTTCCCCTGGAGTATATGCTGTAATTGTTACCGATATCACTAATAATAATTCATGCTGGGGAAATATTACAGTGGAAGACAAATTGCCTCCTATAATTGAGGTATGCCCTTGTCCTCCAGGAAATACTGACCCGGATTGTCAATTTTTATGTACAGATCTTGAAGGAATCCTAAATGGTACGTTTAGTGTTCCCGAACCGGTTGTATTTGAAAATTGTACCAACCTTACTTCCGTATATTCGGATGAGACGGCTGATGGCGGATGTGGAGAAAAAATAATAACCAGGACTTGGGTATTTACAGACGATTATGGCAATCAGACCACTGGGTGTACTCAGGAATTCACGACTCTGGCAGTTTCAACCTCAGACATTGTAGCTCCGGTCAGTCCGGTTATCCTTCCATGTGGATCAGATGTATCTATGCCTGCAATTGTTGATTATTTTGCTCCAATAGTTGGCAGCACCACTGCAATCACTTATGGTTTTCCGACTGCTAATGGAGTGGCCTTAAATGGCTCAATTTGTAATCTTGTGACCACTAAAACGGATTTACAGATTCCCATTTGCGAGGTATCCTGTTCGAATAGCTACAAAGTGCTTCGAAATTGGTTGGTCCTGGATTGGTGTAACTCAGAGTCCATAGAATTTACTCAAATCATAAAGGCAGTGGATGAGGAAGATCCTACAATACAAGCTGATGATATTACCGTGAGCACGGACCCATGGGTTTGTGAAGGTAATTTCTATTTGCCTGAACCCTCTATTCTGCACGATAATTGTACCGACTATGTTACCTATGAAGTTACTGGTCCGATAGGAGTTTCGATTATTTGGGACGCGCAAGCTAATTTATATTTGGCTTCGGGCGCACCTAAAGGAGCTCATACCTTTGTATACAGAGCATTTGATTGTTGTAATAACACAGGAGAGGATCCAATAATCGTAAATGTCGTGGATCAAACTGCTCCGATACCAGTGGCTAAGCAAAATATTGTGGTATCGCTTACACAATCAGGCAATGGAGCCGGGCAAGCCAAAATATTTGCTAATTCTGTGGATAATGGATCACATGATGGTTGTACAGATGTACACCTTGAAATTCGAAGGGATAACGACGAATGTGGTGTTATCGGAAATGCAACTTATAACAATGACGGACATAGCTTTGACGCGAATAATGATCCCGATCAAGGGAAATTCGTAAAATTCTGCTGCGAGGATCTCACCAATGCAGAGGTAGATGTTGATGGAGATGGAGTGAATGATCCCGGCTACGTAAAGGTTTGGCTAAGAGTATGGGACGATGGAGATATGAATGGCGTATTTGGTTCTTCCGGTGATAATTTTAACGAAACTTGGGCTTTTGTCAAGGTCGAAGATAAGATAGATCCGGTAATCATTTGTCCGCCAAATATCACGGTAGATTGTGATGTTGATGTTGATGATTTGAGCATCGTTGGCGAAGCAACAGCTACTACAACATGTGGTGAAGCAGAAGTGGAGTACACTGACATATCAAATACGGTCAACTCTTGTGGAGAAGGTGTCGTCAGAAGAAGATGGTCTATTGCCGGTCAACCTACAGTTACCTGCGATCAATTCATTACCAAGCAAATAGACGACTACTTTAATGGAAATATCAATTGGCCAGGTGATTTTGAAACAGACTGCACGGATTTGGATGGAAACGATATTGTTCCTACCTGGGTAGCTCCTGCATGTTCTCAAATAGCATATAGCCTGGATAGCGATACGTTCTTTTTCGAAGATGGAGCTTGCTTTAAAATTTTAAATGAATGGACTGTAATCGATTGGTGTCAGTATGATCCTAATTCAACCGGTAATTCCGGTATTTGGGATCACGTACAGATTGTCAAGGTCCTGGACGATGAAGCGCCGGTGATGTCATGCCCAGACCAAATGTATGCGGTCGATGACAACGATGATGCTGATAACGATGGAGATCAATGTGAGATCATCAACTTGATGCTGACCAATACTGCGGATGATAATGGCGACTGTGCAAGTGCCTGGTTGAAGTGGACTGTTTTGGTCGATCTTTGGGGCGATGGAGAATACGATTACGAGTTTTCAAGTTACTTACCATCGTTCGATTCCAATTTTAACGATACCAACGGAAATGGAATTCCGGATAGATATGTAGCTCCGACCGCTTCCGGTGAAGAAGTTAAAGTGACGATTCCAGAAGACATTGCTGGATCTATGAGCAATCATAAGGTACTTTGGAAGGTTTCTGACGGTTGTCAAAATCAAACCAGTTGCGAAAATACTTTCATGGTAGTAGACAAGAAAGCTCCAACACCTTATTGCATTGATATCAGTACTGCGCTTATGGACAATGGAATGGTTGAGTTGTGGGCTTGTGATTTCGATTTGGGCAGCTTTGACAATTGTACTACAGAAGGTGATTTGCGATTTACCTTCACTGAAACACCACCACAAAATGATCCAAGTTATAATTCAAACAGTAGATGCTCATCGCGAATATTTGATTGTGATGACTTGGTGAATTCGCCAATCTCAGTTACTATGTATGTATGGGATGAAAAAGACAATTACGACTTCTGTGTGGTAAAGCTTACTCTGGTAGATAATCAAGGGGGGTGTGAAAATGGCGGTGGAATGAAAATATCTGGTTCCATTTCAACTCCAAATAATGAAATGATCGAAGATGTTAAAGTGGATCTTTCCGCTCCTTCTTTGGAGATGTTCAAGTCTGATTTAACGAATGAATCTGGTATATACAGTTTCGTAAATAATCCAGATAATTTTGGATATCAAATAAGACCTTCAAAAGATGACAATTATTTAGATGGTGTGAGTACGCTGGACCTTGTACTGATCCAAAGACATATTTTAGAATTGAACTCATTTACCAATGCGTACGATGTGATTGCCGGAGATATTAACAATGATCAAGAACTTTCAGCTGTAGATTTATTGGAATTGAGAATGCTTGTGCTTGGAGTGATTACTGAATTCTCTAACAACAGTAGTTATAGATTTGTATCGGCGGCACAATCATTTGCAGACATTAACAATCCTTGGCCTCTTGATGAAGATATTATCATCCAGCCCTTGGAGTATGATATGATTGATCAGAATTTTAAAGCGATTAAAATTGGTGACATTGATGGTAATGCGAGTTATGGCCTTACTCATAAAGCAAGTAGTACGACAAGAAGCAATAAGACTACAGCACTGATAGCAGACAACATGGAGCTGTTGGCCGGAGAGCAAGTATCTATTCCTATATATGCCGGTGATGATCAAAAATTGTCTGGACTTCAAATGGCTTTGCGCCTCAATGGGTTACAGAATATTGAAATCCAAAGTGGTCTAATTGATGTAAAAAATGAAAATTTCATGTTGGATAATGAAAGCATTAAGATTTCCTGGACATCCTCTAGGGATATCGAATTGGAAAGAGGAGAAGTATTGTTTACGATAACTGGTGCGGCTGTACAAAACAGCGATGTAACTGATGTTTTGAGTATAAATAATAACGCTGCTCTGAAAAGTGAGGCTTATAATGATAAGTATGAAACAAGTGAAATAGAAATAGCTATAAGAGAGCTAAATGTGATTAAGAACTTTATGATGTATCAAAATGAACCTAATCCGTTCTCTGATCAAACGATAATCACATTTGACCTTCCCGAATCCAGAACGGTTCAACTGAGCATTGTGGATATAACGGGAAAGCAGGTGTATAGAAAATCCCAATTTTTGCAGAAAGGTAAAAATACCTTAGCAGTTAATGCGAATGATCTTGGCGAGTCTGGAGTGTATTATTATACAATTACGAGTGATGATTACACTCAGACCAAAAAGATGGTATTCGTGAAATAATGAGTATTGGAAACAAATGAGTAGGCTGATTTGGAGAAATCGTTTCTCATTTGTTTCAACAAATCGGTTAGTATTTAGTATTATTTGAAAAGTCGGTACTCCGAAAGGAGTACTGACTTTTTTTAGTGGTAGATTCTAAGGTTTTCCTGCCATAGACCAACCCAGTAAAGCCATTGGGAAGTAAGCAAGCAAAATATCAATAATAGAGAACTTCCAAAACTCAGGAAGGCCGATTGCCATTATAATTCCTCCCAGGCAGAATACAGCTCCTACGATCAGCGCAAACTTTTTATGATGTGTTGAGGCAAGCTTTGCTATGATAAAAGCACCAACCAAAGTTCCTAGTGCATGAGCAAGGAAAGGAATAATGAAGTGTTTGGCTGAATAAAGGTTTGCGTTTTCCTTAATGCTGTTTATATCTTGAGGGTTTACCCCTTCTGGTGAAGGTATTATGTTTGGTCCTAAAACAATGATTCCCATATTGACCATTCCGCCAATAAGAAGTGCAAGAATAACGAACAGAAAGTTTTTAAGTGTTGGATTCATTATAAAGTGTTTTGATTCTATTCCCTAAGATATTTAATCCACGAGAATTGCCAAAACGGTAGATCTGCGCGTGAGAAGTAGTGGAGCATACTTCAATCAAAATAGATACATCTCTCATGTCACAAAATCGAGAAGTAGCAGTTATAGTGGCGAATTGACTTTAAGAGGGAAGGGTTTGAGAGATGATTTACAATAAGGCAATTATCAATTTTCAATTGGGTCGGTCATTATTATAGTTGGCATGATCGGCCCGTTTTATTTTAGTAATAAAAAAAGCCAACCCTCAATACAGAGGATTGGCAGCTAGTTTAATTCATCTTTTATTATTGTACTACAATGAGTTGTCTCTTCATGGAAATTGATTCTTTATTTAATTCTACAAAGTAATTTCCAGCTTTTAAGTTGGTCGTAGAGATAGTCTCAGTTCGTTTAGTTACATCAAACGTCTTGATTTTGGCACCATTGGCATCGTATAAAACGGCTTTTCCACCAACCATAGCTTCAGGAACATCCAAATTGATCTCTGATGATAGATTGGCCGGGTTAGGGTATACCTTCATGTCTT
>JBCCVV010000351.1:0-5464 GCA_039194925.1 Bacteroidota bacterium | reverse complement strand
ATCATAAAGAAATTCTAAAAAAAAGAGAAGATTATTATTTCTCCTTAGATGTAAAAACAGGTGATACACTAACCAATACTATCGAAGTAAGGAAATACAAAGGGGACAAAATATATGAATCCAGAAAAACCGATTTCGTAGATCCTAAAAGGAATAGAAAAAGGGTGTATAAATATAAACGTGGATTAATCTCAAAAGCAATTCTTTACAATTTCAATAAACAGCTAATATCCGAAACTAAATATGAATACAAGTTTGATAAGCACAATGCTTGGGTCGAGAGATTGTCTTTGGTGAATGAAAAGCCAAACGATTTGATTGTGAGAACAATTTATTATAGATAAATGGAATAATGCTACGACTGTCTTGAGGCGTTTGTTATTCATAACCGTCATTATCACTTCATAGTGTAAAGCTATATCTGTAGAACGAGCAATAGTTTAATAGATTTGGATAAGACATCAATAGATTTGGAAAAGAAAAGGCGCTGAATCTGATTCACCTTTGTATTGTAAACAAAAAACAATATAAAATGAATCAAAAAACAGCAATCATTACGGGAGGGAGCCGAGGACTCGGGAGAGATATGGCAATCAATCTGGCAAAAGATGGAGTTGACGTTATCTTTTCATATCATTCCAATGTCGAACGAGCCAATGAAGTTATTTCTGAAATTAAGGAATTAGGACAGGATGCAGTAGCATTCCAATTTGATGCCAACGATTATCAAAGCGGGCAGAAATTTATTGAGGAGGTAACAGCATATCTCCTAGAAAAAAATGGAACGCCCAGTTTCGATTTTCTTGTAAACAACGCAGGAACTGGTGCTTTTAATTTAGTAGCAGATACCACACTCGAACAATTTG
Source organism: Bacteroidota bacterium (assembly GCA_039194925.1). GTDB lineage: Bacteria > Bacteroidota > Bacteroidia > Chitinophagales > Saprospiraceae > CAJXUU01. The sequence goes on along the minus strand of JBCCVV010000351.1, from coordinate 4,598 downwards.
ACGAGATGATGAATGTACATCTTAAGAGTGTGTTTTTCCTGACGCAAGCGGCTCTGCCGTACTTGAATGAAGGAGGTCGAATTATTAATATTTCTAGCGGATTGGCTCGATTCAGTTTACCCGGAATGTCGGCTTATGCGATGATGAAAGGAGGAATCGAAGTATTTACCCGATATTTGGCCAAAGAGTTGGGAGGTAGAAAAATAACGGCCAATGTCATCGCTCCGGGAGCAATAGCCACTGAATTTGCTGGAGGAAGCAATAAACAAGAAGACAAAAGAGCTATTATTTCAAGTATTACGGCACTTGGACGAGTAGGAGAGGCAGAAGATGTTGGTGGTACCGTTGCTTTCCTTTGTTCGGATCGAGCAGGATGGATTAATGGTCAGCGCATTGAAGTGTCGGGAGGAATGTTAGTTTAAAAAACAACTTAAAATTTCGTTTATGTCAGGTTTAAAGCATTTTACGAGGATAGGGGATTATCACAAATTGGCAAACCTGCCGGCACCACAGCATCCGCTTATCAGTTTGGTCGATTACACTCAAATCAACTATCCTTCTAATCTTGAGAAATTGAGATGGAGACAAGATTATTATACCATTGGTCTTAAACGAAATATTCCCTACAAATTTTTTTACGGTCAACAAGAATATGATTTTGATGAGGGGATAATGACGTTCATTGCCCCAAATCAAGTCATGAGCCTATCAAGCAATCCCAATATCAGCAGCAATCCTTCTGGATGGTTGTTGTTGATTCATCCGGATTTTTTGTGGAATTCGACGTTAGCCAAAATGAGTGAGCGATATGCCTATTTTGGATACTCCGCGAATGAGGCACTATTCTTATCGGAAAAAGAAGAGGATCAGATGATCAACATTTTAAAAAATATTGAAAGGGAATACCAGTCCAATATTGATAAGTTTAGTCAGAATATCATTGTATCTCAATTGGAAGTACTACTCCATTATGCAGAGCGCTTCTATGAGCGGCAATTCATCACTCGCAAGAGAGCGAATCATCAGATTTTAGAACAGCTGGAATCGTTATTGTCGGTATACTTTAATGGCAAGGATTTGGACGAAAGAGGGTTGCCTTCTGTAAGTTGGGTGGCGGAAAGCTTGAATTTGTCTCCCAATTACCTGAGTAGTATGCTCAAATCGCTTACCGGTCAAAGTACGCAGCAGCACATTCATAATAAACTTATCGATTTGGCAAAGGAGCAATTGTCGACTACTTCCTTATCAGTTAGCGAAATTGCTTATACTTTGGGTTTTGAGTATCCCGCGTCATTTACCAAACTATTTAAAAATAAGACCGAGATGTCCCCTTTGGAATTTCGGAAAACGTTTAATTGAAATAGGAAAGACGAAATACAAATTGGAAATAAGATTTTTGTATTATGTGTTTCTAAAAGGTAGGACAATGAATGCGTTTTATGACCAAAATCTAATCGTTCAATGGTGCATTGCATCACTAATGATGGTCGCCATGTTTGGTGTGTTTATGGGCTGGTTTTGGGCCATGGAAATAAACATTTTGGCAATTCTTTTTATGTTTTTAATTACACCGATTTGTCAATTTTTGATAGCTCCCATGATGAAACTTACTGGTGTATACACCTATGTGTCCCCCATGCTTTTGATCTATGCTGCCAATCCAAAACGCTATGATTTGCACAACGGGACATCTTTTGACTATTTGTTTCATTACAATCGGGATGAGAGTGGGACTAAATGGCAGAATAAATTGCTTTTTTACTATTTGGAAGGCCTATTGAAAATTATTGAAAAATTAGAAACCGGAAAAATTCCAGAGACCATAGAGGTTCGAGGCAGTTCTTATTTTTTTAGCGAACAAACGGCACAACGACTTGGCTTTGAAGTAACGAAAACCAATGGAGCAGAAAAGTTCAATCTGTTGATCAATTATTTGGATCTGGTATGGATGTTTTCCGTGGCGAAAGGCAAGCTTAGTTTTCCCAGACTTTCCGAAATTAAAACAGCGACCACTACCGGAACAAAGCTTGTTAAACAAAAATCATATTTAATTAAGCTCAGGAATTACCTCAAGAATAAATCCTCAGGGCTATAATTTTTAGTAGGTTACGAATTATGGATTATCTTTAGAAAAACAAACTTAATCAACTATGGAAAAGATAATCACCATCCTAATCTGTGCCGTTTCCTTTTATATTGGAGCAATGATCTTAAGTGGGGTAGAAATCAAAAGTTTCATTCAAGCTCTGACTGTTGCCTTGGTGGTTGCAGTTTTGGATGTCACGCTGGGAACTGTTCTTAAAATAGTGTCTTTAGGAATTCTTTCTCTTGGAATTTTTAATTGGTTGCTCAATGCTATTCTAATTCAAGTAGCCGACTGGTTTTTACCAGAGTTCAAAGTCAAAAACTTCTGGTGGGCGTTGGGACTGGCAGCTATAGTGAGTATTGTTGGTGGTATAATATCATCCGTTCTGTAGCGCAAATTGAATGTAAAAGAATGAAGTTTTAGTGAACAAATTTCTCGATTTTTTTGTGTTATAAGAAAAAAGATAAGGATTTAAAACGTTAAAGCCCTTTCTGTTATTGTCTATTTAGTCATCAAAAAACGGATCAAAATGAAAAAGTTTATGCTTCTTTTTGCTGTGATGATCACATTTGGATCAAGTGCACAAACCATCATCTATAAAGAAAGCCGAATTGATCGAGATGGAATTTTGGTTCCTACCGTACAGGTGACATTGGAACCAGCAGTAGACAATATGGTCGAAAGGTTCGAAGACTGGTTTAAGGAAAATTACACGGTGGATTTAATAGGAAAGAACGCTCTGTCTGCAAATAAATACATGTTGAGTATAGATCGTGTAAAAGTTCGTGAGATATCAGAACGAAGGGTAGACATGAACGTTTATGTCGATGAGTCCAAAATCAATGTCACGCGCATGGATGTTTTCTCGTCGTTTGGATTTGATGTATGGATTACACCCTTGGATTACCCCGCCGAATATGTGGCATTAAACAGCCTGGTATTCAATTTTGTCAGAGACTCTTTCCCCGAATATAACCAGGATTCCGCTTCGGCTGAAAGTAAGGATTAGCATGTTGCATTGCGTCCTGTTTGACTAATAACCAACCGCGTGTCACTGTAGCTTTAGCGGAAGAACAAAGATCACAACCGCCCACTAAGACTTCACAAAGGATAATTCTCCGTGGTCCTTCGTGACTTCTCATGGTAACTCCGTGTAATCCTCCGTGTCCTTTCCAATCTCATCAATTTTTCCAATCTCTCAAATCTCATCTATCTCCAAAATGCTCCTCAATAAACCTCAAAATCCTCGGTGCCTCCTCAATAAATAATTCCTTCAACGGCATAAACGGTGTACCATCAAAGTATCTTGGATCTGTACCATCGCCTTCCGGACTACCATGATCAGCATCTATGGACTCTCGCCACTTCTCCGTATGCGCTTTCCATTCTTGCTGATCCACCAGCTCAGGTGCAGTAAACCATACATTCCAGGTAAGGATATTGCCATCCTTGAGCATGTTACCCGTTGCAGCATTAAAGATGTCAAGAACCATTTGATTAAACGTGTCAACCACTTCTATGCCTGTTTTTAAGATCGGACCGATCTCAACGGCGAGATGAGCCATAGTCCACGAGATTTCTTTGTGCTTGGCAAATTCGGGTATAGGAAAAGTAGTGCTTGGTCCTTTGATTAGGGAGAAAATGGGTTGATCGGGAGTGCCTGGATTATAGGTGCTTACCCGTATTGCATGGGCCTTGCTCGATGGAAAAGGCAGACTAAGCGTATCAAAATAAGTTGATAATAGTTGGACTAGTTTTTTGTCTCTAGCTCTCGGACTAAACCAAATTCTTGGTTCAACAGTCATGTCTGCTGTTAATTCTTTGGTCGTCTCATCTGCCCAGCCTCTATTACCAGTCACTGTGATTTCTACATTCATGCTGCCCAATTGTGGTGATGCGGCTCCTTGCTGTGGGCATATAATGGAGTAGACTTTACCATCATCTGTATATCCCAATCTTGAAATATCCGGGGCAAACATTTGATAGCATCGTTTAGGGTCAGGTTTTCCAGGTTCTGATTCCCAACTGAATTCCGGCCAAAGCACCTTCATCTGACGTTTTAGCTTTGGAATATTCGTTCTGTTTTTCTCCATTTTCAAGGAACTCAAATCGGGAGTTGGATAATTAAAGGCGGGGTTCGATTGCGCAAATCCACCAATCCATCCCGGAGCCGTCGAATCGTTTATCAGTTTTCGCAATTTGTCATTGACCATATTTACCTCCAGGAGAATGGGCGGAGTTTCTTCGTCGGCATTCTGAATGAAATTATCTTTTGTATTCAATAGTTCCGTACCTGCATCATTTACGATAAAATAAAGATCCGGTTGACGATCAACAAGAAAAAAACTGAATTGCGAAGCATCAAAATCTACTGTAAATTCTCCATTGCTGTCCGTCACGCCGATTCCGAGAAAATCATCACTTTCAACGTTATCTTTATCATAGATTATAACATGCAGGTCTAAGATTCCTTTTTTTGTTTTCATATCAAGAACAGTACCTCTAAGTGAGT
>JBCCVV010000350.1:0-5505 GCA_039194925.1 Bacteroidota bacterium | reverse complement strand
GGAGTTAAGAGAATGGCTATGGGTATAACAGGTATTCTATTTATATTTTCCACCTGCACTACCATCGCACAAGAAAACGATACTACTTATTTCTGGAAGCTATACGAAAGTGGTCAGGCTAAATGTATCGCCTCAAATTTTTATCAAGCTAAAGTTGAATTGGAAAATGCTCTCTTAGAATTACGTCAAAGCACCTATCAGGACTATAATCTGGAAGCTAGAATATTGACAGATATCGCCTGGGCATATGCCGGAATGAGAGACAATGTAACCGAGAATATCTACATCGAAGCCGCATTACAACTCTATGCCGAAAACCTGCCTCTTGAAAGCGAAGATTACGCGGCTGCACTCCATGACATGGCCCTCACTCAGGGAGAAAGAGGCAATTACGAATATGCCATTGAACTCCTGGATTCAAGCAATGTTATTTTTAAAAAGTATGTTCCTGAGTTCACATTTGCAGGTCAGGTGTCTAATCTCGTTTCGTTGGGATGGATGTATAGAGAACGAGGAGATTATTCCAAAGCCATTGACGCATTAAAGAATGCATTAGATCTTGTCCAAAAAGAAGGAGGAGATCATTACACCGATTTGGGAACAGTGGAGCATATTCTTGGATACACGTTGATGTACAACGACAACCTTGAAGAAGCCATACTTCATTTGCTAAATGGCAAAAGAGCAAGGCGGAATTTTCTAGGCACCACCCATCCCAAATATTACCAATCTCATCAGAAAATAGCCGAATGCTACACCTACCTGGAGGACTATGAAAAAGCTCAATTTCATCTGGATACCATCATCAACGCTCTGCATTCCAAGTCCAATATGGTTCAGACTGCGGAAGTCCAGTTGGATTCTATAAAATCGTGGTACACATTGCTTCAGACATACGTTGCAAAAGGAAATATATACCTGTATAAATACAAAGAAGATCAAGACATTAACCACTTGAAAGGCAATATTTTATGGTTTAAAAAAGCGATAGAAGCCATCCAGAAAATACTGATCTACTACCCCACGAAGGAAGGTCGATTCCGATTGTTAAAAAGCTACGATTTTTTATTTGAAAATTGCATCAACCAGGCTGTCCTATTATACGAATTTTATCATGATAAGAGCTATCTGGAAGAAGCATTTCAGATTTCTGAATTGAGTCGTGGATTTACCTTTTTGGAAACCTTGCATAAGGTTAGGATGACCGAAAACTATGATGTGCCAAAATCTCTATTGCAAGAGGAAAAAAATCTGCTCATCAAAATGCAAAAATTTGAATTGGGAAATGAAAAGGACCTCCAAAATTCTAAAGAATGGATCGCCCTCAATCTCGAATTGCAGCGTTTGAAACAAAAAATAAAGAAGGAGCATCCCAGATTTTATGACCTGAAGAGTAGCCTCATCGTACCTTCAATTACAGATATTCAACAGAAAATAGATTATGAAACAGCTATTGTAGAATTTTTCAAAGGAAATTGGAGAGTATACAAATTTGTCATTACCAAAGATACGGCAACGGTACAAACCATGACTATACCAGAAAACTACAATACGGTTCTCACAAAATTAATTACGCAGGTAGCACAGAACCCCATTGTGCATAACTTTTCACTAGACTCTTTAAAACAGAATTCTTGGCAGATCTATCAATGGCTGATTTCCCCGCTGGATTCATTGCTACATTCCAAGAGCAAACTTGTTTTTATTCCGCACAAAAAACTGAATTATTTACCGTTTGAGATTTTGATTGATAAAGACACAACCAATACCCAACCGCATTATCTGATAGAGGATTATTCCATTTCTTATGATTATTCATGTACTTCTCTGATTGCGGAACGAAAAGACAAAGGGACAATCAATCATCCATATTTTGGCCTTGCATCTGGAATCCGAAAGGAACAACTACCCGATGAAAGCATTCATGAAATCCACAATGCACATCAATTATTAGGAGGTGCATATTTTACCCACTCAAAGGCCAACCGGATAAATTTTTTCAAAGGACTCAGGGAAGCCAATGTATTTCATCTAGCCGCACATAGCATCCTTGACACCACAGATTTAAGTAAATTTGCCATCGTCCTGAATGATTCAAAACAGAAAAATCAAAAAGACAGCATTCTGATCGAAGATATTTATCTATCAGAAATTGGGTCCAGGTTGATCATTTTGAGTGGTTGTCAAACTGCCTACGGAGTATTGAAAGATGGCGAAGGACTATTAAGCCTTACCAATGCGTTTAAGTACGCTGGTGCAGCTAGTCTGACCTGTAGTCTTTGGGAAACAGAAAATAAGGTCGGTAGTCAAATTATTACGGAATACATATCCAATTTACAACAAGGAAAAGCGAAAGATAAAGCACTCCGTACCACCAAATTACATTTTATTCAATCTGTAGATCCTCTACTGCAACATCCATTTTACTGGAGCACCTTTGTTAATGTAGGAAATCAAATTCCGATTACATTGCCCAGAAGAAAAACTTACAAATATGGAATCATTCCTATCCTCATCTTCTCCTTACTACTCCTAATTCTGGGACTATTTTATAAAAATTATAAAAATTAAGGTAACGATTGATCGGCTCATGGTATTAAGGAGTGAAACGAATGCTGAATCTACTTCGAAGTATTAGTTCGATTCCACTTTTGCACTTAAAACACCCCCACTATTTAATAACTATAAATATTTGAGTCTATTCTGATTTAAATACCGACACGCTTGAGATCAAGGTCGTGGCTGGATAAGTAGGTCTAAGATTTTGGGCTTCAAATATTTTACAAATCAAAAATCTATGAAAATATTTACCAATCTTCTAGTATTTCTTTTTGTTGCCGGTGCATTAAACGCTCAGACGATCAAACCAGCTGAATTAGTAAAAGAGCAAAAAGGTCAATTTGAACCTCATACTATTTTCACCATAGATAATGAGAGAAAAGTTAAAATTGATGATGCCAAATTATCAGCGTATACGTTATTGGATCTTGATTTGGAGGGACTGAGTACATTAAGACAATCACTACCCAAAGCCTTATCCGTAAAAGTTCCATTGAATTCCAAACACTCGCTTAACCTGCAATTGGTCAGAGTAGATATTTTCTCGGACGATTTCACCATGATTGAAGAACCATCCGGAAGAAAAATAACTATAGACCGAGGTACCCATTATCATGGAATCATCGCAGGAAAGAAAAAATCTCTCGTTGCCATTAGCATTTATGAAAATGAAATAGGGGGCTTTATATCGGATGCCAAATTAGAAGGTAATTATGTGCTGGGGAAATACAAAGGAAAGAGTAGTAGTCCTGAAAAGCACGTTCTCTATCTTGATACCGACATGGTATTCGAAAGAGTAATCAATTTTGATGAAGAAGAACCAGGACATGGGTATGAACCTCAGCAATTAGAGGATCAGAACAAAGGTAGAGCATTGACGGATTGTGTCCGTTTACTGTTGGAATTGGATTTCAATATGTACAATACTCTTGGAGCGAATCTTCCGGCAGCCAATAACTACATTACTACCTTGTTTAATGGACAAGCAGCATTATACGGAGCTGAAAACATCAATACCGTGTTGTCTCAAACTTTCATCTGGACCGGACCAAGTCCATATACGGGAACTACCACCGCCGCCATGTTGCTTTCTTTTCAGCAGAATCGAAATAATTTTAATGCCGACTTCGCCAATTTACTGACCAATATCAACTTTGGTGGATTGGCAGCAACTATTGGATCCATTTGTGCTCAGGAAAATCTTAGAATGTGTGTCAGTGGTGTAATCAACCAGATTGCAAATGTACCGACCTACACCTTTGATATGGAAGTCACCGCCCATGAATACGGACACCTTTTTGGGTCCTTTCACACGCACGGATGTTATTGGAATGGCAACAATACGCAGATAGATGATTGCGGTAGCATTCTAGGCAGTCCTGAAGGAGCAGCTTGCTTTAACCCTGCTTTTCCGATTATACCACCCACCGGAGGTACGATTATGTCCTATTGCTATAATGTCGGTGGTGTCGGTGTCAATTTTGCCAATGGCTTTGGTCTCCAACCTGGAAATGCAATCAGAAACGCAGTGGCTAATGCAAATTGCTTGAGTCCTTGCGGCAACGGTTGTGGCACTCCGCAAAATCTTGCTGCAAACAACGTGACCAGTAATTCCGCGACGTTAGCCTGGGGAGCCATAAATACTGCTACTTCCTACAATGTTCAATATCGAAAATTTGCCGGAGGTCCATTTCCTTGGATTAATGCCGCGAGCAATACAAACAGTCTGGCCATCAACAATCTTACGCCTTTTACACCTTACGAATTCAGAGTACAGACGGTCTGTAATGCAAATACCAGTGCCTGGTCACCACCGTTTCTCTTTTGGACGCTTACCATTCAAAACAACTGTGGAAATGACATCTGGGAGAATGCTGTCTTCTATCCACCCATGCAGAATAATGTCCCGACATTTGGTTTGATTTGTCCCTTGGGAGATGTCGACTTCCAGCTCATTCAAAATGGGATTCCCAATTCTACCATTACAGTTACCTTGGATCAATTGCCAGCAGACTATGATTTGGAATTAAGAGATCAAGCCGGTAACATTCTGGCCGGATCATACAATGGCGGTCCGATACCAGAAGTAATCAATTATCCAAATGCACAGCCTGGCTTTTACTATCCGTATATCATGAGCAATACAGGAGCCTGGAATCCGGGATTATATTTCCGTCTCACAGCAGTGGTCACTCCACCACCTCCGGCGAATGGATCTTCAAACGCAGCAATTCGTGCGCTTCAAGACTTCACTTCGGATTTGAAAATCTATCCTAATCCAGCACAAGACAAGGTGATGATTACCTTCAATAATCTGGGTGAGGAAGAATCCATCCAACTCAATGTATTGAATGTGTTGGGGCAATCTGTAAAAACAATAAACCAATCGATACATGTGGGATTCAATCAATTTGAGATCGACATTTCAGATTTAGAGAATGGTAGCTATTTCATACGCTCAACTTCCGCGCATATTTTGAGAGAGGGCTCACAACTCATTATACAACACTGATGACTTTGCATGAATGAATTGACATTTGCAGTAGTATAGATAAATGTGTCAACATTAAATAAGACAGCCTGGGAGTATCGAAGGATGTTGTTCTAACCAGGATTTATAAAAAACATAGTCCGTAAAGTTATAACTTGTAAAATATTGACAATCATATACTTATGAAGTTTTAATAACGAAAACCCTGTAGGGATTTAATATTCTGGCCATGGATTGTACTCCAGGACTAGAATTTGATTAAAATCCAATTTTGTCATCATTTTTGGTCAAAAATGATGACAAAATTTATAATGATAGTTTCACTAAGTAATTATCCGAGTAGCTGGTGAAATAATTCTACTTTAGGACATTTCTAATGTAACCATCATGACGGCTAAGGATTGCAAAAGTCCACCTAGATGATAGTGTTAATATGGTATAATCTTAGTGAAATC
>JBCCVV010000349.1:0-5542 GCA_039194925.1 Bacteroidota bacterium | reverse complement strand
AAGAAATTCAGAAAGAATTTTATTCTGTAAAGAATCAACAAGAGGCATTCAATTTTTTGGATGCCTTTTTTGTTTAGGGTTTATACGTATTACCTACTTAGGGTTTTCACTGAAATGTTATTAAATACCCAATCCTTGACAATTTAATCCACTTTTTTCTTCAATACTTGATTTATCATTTCTCTATCTTAAGAAATATAAAATCAATTTATTATGAAAAAGGTGGTACTCAAATTTTTATTTTTTCTTCTGATCTCTGCTCTTCACGCACAACCTACACTTCAATTTGTTCTTGCCCATTCAGGCTTCACGGATCTTGTTGATATTTCCAATGCTGGCGATGGTTCGAATCGTCTATTTGTTGTTGAAAAATCCGGTATCATCAGGATCATTGAAAACGGTTCTGTTCTGGCTACTCCATTTTTGGATCACAGCACGAGCGTCAACTCAGCATCAGGTGAAAGAGGTATGCTTGGAGTGGAGTTTCATCCCAATTATGAAAACAACGGATATTTCTATGTCAACTATACGAATCTCACAGGTACGACAACCATCTCACGTTTTGAAGTTTCGGCGAGTGATCCAAACATTGCAGATGCGTCATCTGAAGACATTATGCTTGAAATTAGCCAACCCTTTACCAATCATAATGCGGGTGATCTCAAGTTTAGCCCGATAGATCATTATCTCTATATCCCATTAGGCGATGGAGGTTCATCTGGTGATCCCGATTGTTACTCCCAGGATTCAACCTCATTCCTTGGTAAAATATTACGAATTGATGTTGATCAAAATATGGAAACTGTACCCTATTATGGTATACCTCCGGATAATCCTTATATAAGTTATGCAAATGTACCTGACGAGGTGTGGGCTTTTGGTTTACGCAATCCTTGGAAGTTTTCTTTTGATTCTAAAAATGGAGATATGTGGATAGCGGATGTAGGTCAAAATGATGTCGAAGAAGTCAACCTCCAATCCCATACCAGCAGCGGCGGAGAAAATTATGGTTGGGCTGTGATGGAAGGCGATCAGTGTTATGATCCAGATCCAATCAACAACGACTGCCCAGATGGAATTCCTTCATGCTTTTCGTCATCCTACACAGATCCCATTTTCACCTATGGACACTCTTTTACAACAGGTGGATTTTCCATAACTGGCGGATATGTCTACCGCGGTTGTAAATATACCGAATTGTACGGTTACTACTTAGCCTCGGATTTTGTCTCAGAAAACACCTGGGTGGTAGACTCCATGGGAAATGCTACTCAGATGATCGATTGCCCAAACGGTCCTTCCACGTACGGTGAAACGGAAGAAGGTGAATTACTGCTTGGCACATTGTCTGGAAATATTTATGAAGTAAGAGAAACGACCCATCCCGAAACCCTTACGTTAACCATGGCAGACAGCCCATTAGATGGAAAATATCAGGCGGCATTAAATATTATAATTGAAAACAATGTAACAATTGATGCAAATGCCGAATTATCTTTCATATGCTCAAATCATCTTTCTATCGCCGAAGATCTTGACATTCCGGTGACGGCAATTGTTGAGGTAAGCAGAGGATTATGTGATGAATAAAAAACACCTCCAGGCATTAAGCAAGGAGGTGTCATATTATCATTCTCGGTTCTTAGATAATAAATTATTCTATGCGTATCATACGTTTTATGTCGCTGAATTCTGCGGTTTCCATTTTCAAGAAGAGCATTCCTGAATGATCTCCTAGTTCTTCTTGTAATTTGAATGTATTTTCACCTTCATTGTACAATTGCGATCGCTCGTAAATCAAGCTTCCGGCTCCGTTGAATACTTTGAAGGTAACCTCCATATCTTCCGGCAGGGTAAATTCTACCATTGTTTCAGAAACAAACGGATTTGGCCTGTTTTGGAATAACATAAACCCTTCTTGCTCACCTTCTATGAAGCTCAATTCAACATTGTACTCGTTGTGATCAATATCATATGCCAATGCTTGGGTGAGTGAAGAAGATATATTCAGATGATCAGATAGATCAAACGATTCGTTTCCTTCAAATATTAGTTGAAAGAGTGGCATATCTCTCGAAATCAATTTTCCATCTACCGAAGACCATGCGATCGTAAGAATTCCTTCATCAACGCGTGTGGTATTCATATACCCATCTTGAAGTATCAATCCAATTGGAATGACATCCACAAAATTCATCTCATTCTTATCCCATTCAATGGTCATTTGCAAGGCTTCTAAATTCATTGTTGCATTGCAAACAAAATCTACCAACACTTCCTGATCTCGATGCACTTTTTGATCCTTGGTTATAATACCCAGTAAATCGACATTTCTACTTTCAATTGCTCCCTTAGCGATCAGGTTTTCAATCGAATTGTCTACATCACCAATTTTCACACCTACAAAATCGGCTTCTAACGCATGAATTGGCGAATTACTTAGAATTAAGTCTTCGCTGAATGGCCAAGGGTTGTTCATATCTGACATTTCGGAATCCATAGACACAAATCTCCATGACTCGTTGTCTGGGAAAGTCTCATTAATTCCAAGAATCATCTTTCTCAACTCTATCATATCTGAAGCTGAAATACTTTCCGAATTATTCACATCGGCTGCAATAAGCTTATATGGAGAATCCAATATATCCAAACCTAGAATATGTCTTTGGATACGCACCAAATCAAGGGTGGAAACACCTTCCAAATCATCTTTATCCCGCGCTACTTTGATTTGATAATCGTTCTCAATATTGATTTCTTCAAAAGCATATTCACCATCAACAGTCGTCATATACTCATCATCCTTTTCAGCACCTATGATGCTTACCATAGCTTCTGGAATTGCTGCGTTCATTTCTGTGGCAATTTTTCCTTGCAGCGAACTTTGATCATCGTTGACGATAAGTCCGGAGCAATATCCATTGTTATCCTGAACATCAACAAACGTGCTACAGAACGATTGATTGCCCTCTTCATCTGTTACCCACATCTCTATGTATTGTGGTGTTCCTATGTCGTCACAATCAAACACTATCCCAAAATCGTCTGTGTCTGACGAAAAGGAGAATATCAAATCATCACTATCGGTGCAATTGTCAAAGCTATTTTGATTAACATCGGAAGCCCACAGCTCCACTTCACCGGTATCTGTCATACCTATCACCAATCCACTCAAACAAATAGCCGTTGGCGCCTTGCACTCTTCGACCGTTACTAAATACGTACATGTGGTATCATTTCCACATCGATCTTGAGCAGTCCAAGTCACTTCATGTACCCCTTGTTCAAGTTCGTGACTAAATGAATTGCCTTGTCCACTGATATCGTTACTTGTATTCGAATCATTATTCACATTTATCACATAGGAATACGTAATAAAAGGTGTATCATCCAAACAATCATCTTCCGCGTCTATACTCAAACTTACGATGGCGTTGCACTCATTATTTGGAGCACAGATCAAGGTATCCACACATGCTGTAGTAAACGTTGGAGGAATGGTATTTTCAACAAAAATCCATTGTGTATATTCCCAGAGACCAGGATTAGGTGTGACACTTTCATCGTACTGACACCAATCGATCACCTTCCATTTACGCTTTAATTTCGGACAACTTGACGTTGGGAAGTTAAATAGCTGATCTTTATATGATGCGCCTACTTGGGCACATTTATCTACATTTAAGAAGATTGGTGCTCCCGAAACTGATGTATCCGGCGCTGGGGTTCCGCACTGATTCCAAGTATAGTCATCCGGCCATATGATGTCTGTTCCATTTTCATTGAATGGGGTAACATCTTGAACCAGAATTAGCTGCTCGGAAGTTGTAGTATTTCCACTCAAATCTGTAAATGTGAAAATTCTACGTATCAACCCCGTATTGCAGATATCCAGCTCTACTACTGTTGAATCTTCAATCGAAACGATACATTCATCCGATACCAATCCATCGATTCCAGCAATACTATCTTGATTTTCATAAAAGATATCTTCAATCACAATATCCTCACGGCCCCCGGGATCTTGCGTAAAGGAACCAAATACCTCCAAATCCAAAGTATCCAAGATAAAGGCACAACTTATCGAAATGTTTGGCAATGGTTCTACCACCACCGGTGCTCGATTATCTTCAACTTCAAGTGAAGCATTGCAGAAATTCTGATTTCCAGATGCATCCACCACTTTAATCATAACATCAATGGTCTGTCCTACGTCTTCACAACAAATCAGGATGGAGTCCTGAAATTCAAGATTGGTTCCACATCCTTGATCCATTCTCATGACCAAAATAGAATCGATATCACAGTTATCAATAATCGAAGCTATAAATGAAGTCGCCGGCACATAATTTTGAGGATCTGATGTAATTCCTGCTACTGCATCCTTGCAAATCGGTACAGGTACAAGATTATCTTCTACTACCACCACTTGCGTAACGGTAGAATCTATTCCACATTCATTGGTCGCTGTCCAGCTCACATTATTCACCCCTACATGATAGATGGAATCCGAATAATTTCTGGTCAAGGTAAAGCCCGAACAATCTTCTTCAAATATCGGACCTGCTATACTATCAACATAGACACCGCAGATATCATTCTCTGATTGAACCGTAACATCATTTATACTTACCAAAGAAGGTGGAGTATCATCAGGATTTACATTAAATGTTCTGGTAATCGTATCTGCATTCTGACAGCCATCAATTGCGATCCATCTATAAGTCACTGCATACCCTGAGCATATATCTTCAGTATATGGCAATGTATCGATAAATACGGTCGCTCCGGTACAATTATCGGTAGCTGTTATCGACATATCAAAGGCAGGAAATTCATCATTACAATCAATATCTGACAGACTCGCTGGCATACTATTAAAGGCAGGAGCAACGGTATCAATTGTCGAAATCACCTGTGTATCTCTTGTTTCATTGCCGCTGTTATCAGTCAATATCCAAATTCTCGTAATTACTTCAATTAAAGGACATGCTCCTGGTACGACAGAGTCGGTAAAAATCAAGGTGTCTATATCCATGCAATTATCTGCCAACAACATAGAATCAACAGTTCCTGTAATGCTCAGATCATTAGCATCTTCATCGCATTCAATAGTTATATCTGCAGGGGCCGTAAATGTAGGACCCGTAGTATCATCTATACTAATGCAATGCGTAATGGTAGAAATATTATTGGTACTATCAATCACCTGATATACTCTTTTTACTAAAGTGTCTGAAACAATTGTAGTATCCAGGGTTATAAATTCGATTCCACAATTATCCGTAGCACTTCCACCTGCATCAATGATATCTTGCACAGACATAAAAGTATCTACATCTGCTACCATATCTACACACATAATTTGGACTGTATCCGGATCAGAAACAACGGGTCCGGTTGCATCCATTACAATTATCAGGTATGTACAACTGTCTATATTTCCAAAATCATCTTCCGCATACCAGGTAATGGAAGTCGTGTCGCTATACGTGCCCGAAGGATCGGACATGCCCGTAAGACTATTACTCAATGTTACGTT
>JBCCVV010000348.1:0-5568 GCA_039194925.1 Bacteroidota bacterium | reverse complement strand
ATCACTTCTATGCTATTCGACAACGCAAAACAATCGCCTTCCAAATCTCCTGCATTCAGACCCATCTCCAATCCACTAATCTCACCTTCATAGCTCAAGTGCCAGATCAAACACGTTCCCGGTCCTGCTCCATCAAAATCAACTACTCCCGGCATCGGTGGCAAGCCCAGAATATACCCTTCATCGTCCGTAACAATCCATTGTGAATTTGCACCCTGATTGTTACTAAGCGTAATCGACCCAGCAGGTAACATATCGGCAACACCGTCACCTACCATGTCAAATTCAAACGGTCCGCCTTCTAAGGTTCCTCCGTCGGTTTCATATCTGATAACTGTTATTTCATTTGATATACTAAAGCATCCATCTAAATCCGCCGAAATGTTATTTCCTTCAACCAAACCAGTAAGTCCATCCTCATAGGCAATATTCCAAATAAGACAAATTCCTGGACCTGCTTCGTCAAAATCTACTACTCCTGGCATGGGTGGAAGACCTAAAATTCTACCTTCTTGATCCGTAATTACCCATTGATTGTTGGTACCACTATTCCCAGAGAGCGTAATACCTGAAACGTTATCTGCTTCTCCGTCCACGCAGAATGTAAATGGACCTCCTTCAATCGTTCCGCCTACTGCTTCACAATCCGGATCACATCCAGCTCCGCTATTGGACCTATACACATATACGGCATTAGAAATATCATAACAACCTTCTAAATCGGCCACATTTGCATTGGCTTCCAAACCGGTAAGTCCATCTTCATACGCAATGTTCCAGATTAGACAAACACCAGTACCGGCACCGTCAAAATCTACCACTCCCGGCATGGGTGGCAAACCCAATATAGTACCTGCAAGATCAGTAACGACCCACTGATTGTTGGTACCAGAATTATTAGCAAGCGTGATTCCAGACACATTATCTGCAACACCATCTACACAAAATTCGAATGGGCCACCAAACAATTCACCCCCATTTGCCTGACAGTCTCCCGGCACTGTTCGTATTACTTCGATGCTGTTGGATAGTCCAAAACAGTCCCCTGTCAAATCATTTGCATTTTGTCCAATGGTGAGGCCATTGATATCTCCATCATAACTCAGATGCCAAATAAGGCAAGTACCTGGTCCAGCGCCATCAAAATTGACAACTCCCGGCATTGGAGGAAGGCCAAGAATATTGCCCTGGTTATCTGTAATAATCCATTGTGAATTTTCACCTTGGCTATTGGCAAGAGTTATAGATCCCGGAGTAAGCATATCAGGATCTCCGTCGCCGATAGAATCAAATTCGAATGGGCCGCCAAAAAGCTCACCCGCATTTGCCTGACAATCTCCTGGCACTGTTCGGATCACTTCCAAACTATTTGATAAATCATGACAATCAGCCACAAGGTCATTAGCACTTCTACCCACCTCTAATCCTTCGATAGTACCATTATAACTGAGATGCCAAATAAGACAAGTCCCAGCTCCTGCACCATCAAAGTTGACTGCACCCGGCATGGGCGGCAAACCTAAAATTATGCCTTGATCGTCTGTAATAATCCATTGAGAATTTTCGCCCACGTTATTGGTAAGCGTAATCGATCCGGCCGCAATCATATCCGGTGTTCCATCTCCTACAGCGTCAAACGCAAATGGTCCTCCTTCGATGACTCCCCCATCTGTATCACCATCGGCAAAGGCCGGAAGACTAAAAAGTAAAAAAAGTAGAAACAAAGATGTAATTCGTTGAAGATCGGAATACGCTTCAATTTTGTGTAATGCTGCTTTCATTCTGCGAAAAATTTAGATTAAGAAAAACACGACGTTGATCAATTTGTGAAAAGGTCGATATCTCCCCGTACCTAATTCCTTGGCGGTAGGTTGTCTTGAGATTAGAAGAAATTTTAAAGTAAAATGCAATCCAAAGAGCTCTTTTTTAAACATAAATACCACTCTATCAAATAGTTATACATTTAAAGAAATAAATTTGGAAGTCAGGTGTTTTGTAGCGCAGCAGACAATTGAAATGTGCAAAGCGGAATAAAACGATATAAATTATGAAGTCGTTTTGGTAGTTACAAGCCTTGGCTTGAGAAAAAATTCCAGAACGCTATGATTGAAATCAACTTTTCGCTCAACAAGATTTCCCCACCGGTCATAAATAAGCATGCTATTAATCAACGAAACATTTTCATTTCCATAAAGGGTAAAAATCATTGCTCCCATACTTAGTGCCTGGAGAAAAGACATTGGGGATATCGAAATAGCACAAAGTCTACTTTATTATGTTGTAGCGCTTCAAAAAATCAGCCTTATATGCCCTTCCCAGAGGAATACCCTTTCCACCTTTAACTATAATATGATTTTCATTAAGATGGACTTTTTTTATTGCATCCAGATTAACTATAAAGCCTCTATGCGTTCTAATGAAATCAGATTCGGGCAGTTGTTTTTGGAAGTCATTCAAGGTTGATTGTATTAGAAAATTTGATTCCAGGGTGACAATATTACAATACCTCCCATCAACTTCTAGGAATAATATATCCTCTTTCTCAATTTTGTAAAAAGTTGCCTGCTTTTTGATTAGCATAGGGAAGCAGCTTTTGGGAATGTGTTCAATCTCCTGTTGGCTGTTTTTGGTATACTTTTCAATACTAAGTTCGATCGCATAGAGCAACTCCAATTCGTTGAAGGGTTTTAGTAAATAACTATGTGGTCCTGAATTTTTAGCTTGTTCAAAAATCTCTCTCTCTGAGCTGCCTGTCAAAAATAAAAATGGTTTTTGAAATTGAAATTTTTTGTTTACTTCCTCCGCTAATCTTAACCCCGACGGTTTGCCTTCAAGATATATATCGATAATTATGAGGTCAAAAGATTTAGTATTGATACTCCGAATGCCGTCCTCAAGATTATCTACTTTATCAATTATATTAAAGTCATGGGTTATCAATGATTGTTCTAATAATTCCATTTCTTCTTTATTGTCTTCAACAATAACTATGTCTATTTTTCTCATAATTCGTTTATTTATTGGGCAATGATATAAACACTGAAGTACCTTTTCCTATTTCACTTTCTATTGTGAAATGACCATTGCTTCGTTTTAAGAAAGATTGACACAGTTTCAACCCCAATCCCGTATTTTGTCTATTAAAAGAATCTAGATCGGAAGAGGATGTGCTAAGTTTATTTAGTTGATTTGTATCCATGCCAATTCCATTGTCTTTTATGACTATGGTAACAGTATCCTCGTCTTTTTTTCCTTCAACGGAAATATGACCGTTATTAGGCGTAAATTTTATAGCATTATCCAATACATTTCTCAATACTACTTTTATCGAATTTGCATCTGCATAAACGGTTAAGTGCTCCTCTATTTGAGTACTAAAAGTGATGGACTTATGGTCTAATAATGCTTCAAAATTGAACCTTACCATTTCCACTAATCGAACCACATTTATCTTCTCGGATTCAAAATAGCCTTTCTTACTTTTGACCAAGACCCAGTGTAGCAAATTATCTAATAATAGATGCATTTTACTTGAAGCGAGCGCGTTTTTACCAATTAAATCGAATAATGGTGTACCCTTTACTCCTTGGGCTGCTAATGACATTTGTCGATTGATAGATAAAAGATAATGCATTGGAGCTCGCAGATCATGACCAAGAATGGCAAATAGCTCGTCCTTCAATCGATGTAGATCTTCTAAATCATCTTTTTGTTTTGAAATGAGCTTTCGCTGTTTGTTGATTTCATAAATAAAATAACTGACTAATGCCAAAATAAATAAAAGTAGACTGGCAAATAGTAATAGTCGTTTGGCTTTGCTCTTCTCAATCATGAGCTTCTCTTTATTGACTGCCGCGGCTATAGCTTTATCGGTTTGCGCTAGTTCCCAAATTCTATCTCGATTCCATAGGCTGTCTTTTATTTTTTGGTACTCTTTAATGTAAAACAATGACTTTTTAAAATCTTCTCTATTCTCCTCTACAATGGCCATGTTTTGGTAGGCTACTTCCAGGTTTTTCAGATTATCACCTTTTTTGGCATAAGCTAAGCCTTCTTCAAAGTAGACAATAGCGATGCTATCCATATATTGTTCATAATATAGATTCGCTAAATCAATACTTGAACCGGTTAAATCCACTACGTTTCCTGTTTGTAAATTAATTTGGTGGCTTTTTAATAAATTCTCTTCCGCTTTTTGATAATTTTCTATATGCAAATAGCTAATACCCAAATTGCCAAAGTTTTTAGCAGCGAACGCAGATTCATTATTTAATCCTTCTTTTTGTTTCCAATTCTCCAAAATGGTAATGGCATCTTCAAATCTGTACTGCTCAATAAGGTCTTGACTTAGATTGATGTAAATATTATCGATAGAGGCAACTTTTTCAATAACATCTACATAAGACAACGCTAGGTTGAATTTTTTACTTGAAGCCTTGTGAAGATTCTTTTGCTTTAAAGCCAATCCATTTAAGTAATATAATACATATATTTCCCTAGGGGTAAGTCTATCAATTCGACTCAATAATTTGGATGAATAACTGAAGGAAGAATCAATTTCTTCACGGGTATAAAAATAATGTGCCAAATGAAAATCATCGTTCTTATACGTGTTGAAAAGACTTGTATCTAATTTGCATATAGGGCAAGTAGATTTAATATCGCTCAGGAAACCTTCAGACAAATTTATTTGTGCAATACAATAATTAAAACTAAAGCATATCACTGTGGCAGTTAATGATCTCAACATGATTATATAGTATGGATCGAATATACATCATTATCAATTGTATATGTAAAGAAAGATGGTAAAGAGAGTAAAACAGTCTCAAGAAATCAGCATATTTAATCAAAAAAATGGTTACTTTTTTGATGCTGAAAAACAACTACTTTATTCCAACTTATGTGCATTATGATCTTACTTTCTCCTTTAGCCAGCCGAGATCAAATCCCAATAGAGCAATTTATGATAGACATTATATACAATTCATCACGAAACATTTCCCTTGGTCTTGTGAACAATGGTAATGGTTCCTCTTTTTCTTGTTCCTGGACCTAAATTATCTACATCACCATTTTCAAACACAAAACAAATGTCATGAATATTGTCTGATTTCAATACTTTGAAACTAAGCTTCAAATAATACCCCTTAATATCTGTATTCGCTAAATGATGAGAAATAGTTTGGTCATTTTGTTCTTTAAATCCAAGAAGAAAAAAACGAGTATAACCTATTTCACAATATTTAGGACACTTAATGCCAAATACAATCCCAGAATAACCAATAAAAACCTCTTCGCCTATTCCATAGGTCTGACCAACTTTTGGTACATCAAATAACAACTCCATGTCTTCTAAAACTACGTAGATCTCGACATTACAATTTAAACGGTTATCATCTGTATCACATTTAGTGACTTCGTAAGAATTCTTTTTATTAGGAATCTTATTAGTAATATAATAAGGCTCAAAGTCCAACACTTCTATGTCTGTGGTGGGAGCGGGAATAAATAAAGGTAAGCTCATTTTAATATGATTTATTAGTTAGAAAGATTAAATAAATAATT
>JBCCVV010000347.1:0-5622 GCA_039194925.1 Bacteroidota bacterium | reverse complement strand
TATCAATATAATACCTCCAGCTTTGTTGATTGTGTTAACTCAATGTAAAGGGAATATGAAGTTTTTATTCTAGCTTTTCTTAAACAAAAGTCAAAATGAATTTATTCTTCTTCCCGTTTTCAAGAAACAAGTATTTATCCCGCACCAAATCATTCGTCGAAACCTCAAATTCATCCGAAGCAATTTTTTCTTTATTCACAGAAATAGCATTGTTTTTGATCGATCTTTTGGCTTCGCCTTTGGAAGACTGAATTGAAGTATACTCGGTCAACAGTGTTACAATATCTACACCCCCTTTCAAAGATTCTTTCTCGATTTCAAAAGCTGGAATTTCTTGTTTAATGGTCTCCAATGCTTCATTGGATAAGCCCATCAAATAATCCTTTGATGCTTTCTTATTGAATAGGATTTCAGAAACCTCTAGTACGGATTGGTACGATTCCTCGGAGTGAATCCTTTTTGTTAATTCCTTCGCTAACAAACTTTTGAGCTTTCTTGGATCGTCTGCGAATTCTTTTTCTCGAGCCTCAATCTCTTCTTTAGAATGAAGTGTAAAGTAGCGTGTGAATTTTGGAATGTCTGCGTCATCCGCATTAATCCAAAATTGATAAAATTTGTAGGGAGAAGTCATTTCTGCATCCATCCAAATGTTACCCTCCTCGGATTTTCCAAATTTTTTGCCGTCGGATTTTGTCAATAGAGGGGTGGTAACGGCGTAGGCTTTACCGTCTGTATTTCGCCTGATAAATTCTGTGCCAGAGGTAATATTTCCCCATTGATCCGATCCTCCCATTTGCATGGTGCAGTCGTATTGTTCATACAGACACTGGAAATCGTACGCTTGAAGCAATTGATAGCTGAACTCAGTAAAGGACAGTCCAGACTCCAATCTGTTTTTTACACTATCTTTTGACATCATATAATTGACCGTCAATGTCTTACCTACATCACGTAAAAAGTCCAGGACATTCATCGATTTATAAAAGTCATGGTTATTTACCAACTTTGCACCGTTCGGTCCATCAAAGGATATGAATTTTTTTATTTGCTCTACTTGCCGTTCAAGGTTGGTGTCCAATTCCTCATAAGATTTCAATTGTCTCTCCGCATCCTTGCCAGAAGGGTCGCCAATACGACCAGTTGCTCCACCCATCAATATAATAGGTGTATTGCCGGACTTCTGAAATAGTGTAAGCAACATAATCTGAACATAGTTGCCAATTGTAAGGCTTTTGGCCGTTGGATCAAAGCCAATATATCCTGAAACTGAGCCTTTTTCCAAGGCTTCCTTCGCTCCGGGAGTCGCATCATGCAACATCCCTCTCCATTCTAGTTCTTCGAAAAAATTCATGTGCTTAAATTTTTAGGACGCAAAATTATAAATTTCTTGGAAGAAGAATTGAGAGAATTGGAGAGATTTGAAAGATTGCTCTGAGATTTAGGTAATTAAATCTAGCAAGATTAAGGAAATGAATTTTTAGATATTGAAGCCGTCTAAAAACATATTGTTAACTCCTTTGCAAGTCATTGATCTCCAACTTTTCAGCTTTTTTTCAACCCATAGCTACTGCTATGAATTTCAAAAAGAGCTTCAATTTGAAAATCAAGCACTCACAAATCATTTTAACATACCTTTTTGAACGGCTTCATTATTGCAATATATTTTTTTAACTATCTACCTTATTGACATTATAATCCTTATCCACTAGGATCGAAGCCAATTTTTTGTGTTTTTTTATAATTGAGTGCTCAATTTCCAATACATCTTCTATAAAAGGAGTGATTGGGTCTCTAGCCCTATTGATACGATCGTCTTTGGTGTCATTATAATTGCGGAGCATAAAAATTTTGCAATCCAAATTTTCCAATAAAGAGACATAGGTGCCTTCGATGATTATAATTTGTTGATCTCTTGGATTGAAAATTTCTTTTCGTTTGTCATTTTCTTTGTAATGAATGAGTGGTTTAATTATCTCAATTGCGCCTGTTTTAATCTCATTGATGTGTTTTTGCAACAGTTCCAAATCAACTTCTTGGGGTCCAACGTGATTAATGTCCTCCAACCGTTGAAGATGATTGCTCGTGGGTGGAAGATGGAAATAATCATCCATATGAAGAATAAAGCTTTTAAGACCATTTTCCGATAACACTTCCTTTAACGCAATACCCAAAGTGGATTTTCCGCAACCAGATTCACCGGCAATAGATATGAAATATGGCAAAGATGTATGGTCGCTAATTTCCGAAGACAGGATGGTGTAAATATCCTTAGCAGGTTGGTAATGATATGGTCTTAATATAAGTTTGTCGCCGATCATTTTTAATTGTTAGGGTTTAAAATCATTAATGCGCCTGCTGCACTATAACATAAAGGAGATTTTCCTGAAGGTTGAATTACATCAGACGAAATATATTCCGAGAAATTATAATTTTCTTTTTGTGCAATGTCCAGATATGCACTTTTCATGTTATGAATTAAGTCAAATGAATCATAACGTGCAAGTCCTTTGGCCAACCATCCGTTCATGATGGGCCATATCCCACCATTGTGAAAATGATGAGGATTATTCTTAAATTCATACGCATAGTTGTATGAAAGGTCCTGAAAGAGATCATCCTTAGCATTGATCGTTGGCCAGAAAGCAGGCATGAGGTTACAATTGATTTCATCAAACACACCATTGATGTAAACTTCGAAGTTCTCAAATTGATCCCGTTCAAACAAGCCTAGCAACAGCGCCAATCCATTCCCACCACAATCAAACATAGTATAATATCTAGAAGGGTTGAATCCCGCTATGAAATAAGGTTTACCTCCTTTTTCAAGTGCTCTTTCATATAAGATGGAGTGATATTTCTTATTCGTATTGTTTTCAGAAAGTATGAAATTCGCTTTAATCGACTCTCTTATATGCTCAATCTTTTGGCTCACTGATTCGTTCCTTCCTGTGCATTCGGCAAAGAGTTCCAGCCCCCAAAGCCGTAAACAATTGTCATAAAGGGTGTAGCCATGGATTGGATACTCATCTGCCCAATTTCCACTTAAAGGTGTATAGATCAGATGCTTATTGTTAAACTCCCAAATCGTAGTGACTTGCATTGCTTTTTCAATGTGCCAGATATGTGCGCGGCGAAAAGCGTCATCTTTAGTCTGTGCGATATAGGAAAGTGCTCCGATAATGTACCAAAGTGTGGCATCGACCCGACCAGCCGTACCTCCATAACTCACATTTGGAGGTGCTCCCAAAGAGACATTGGATGGAATAATACCATGGGTCGTTTGAAAATCTTTTAGCGTGTTCAGTGAGTTTCTCAAACCTTCAATGAGAACAGGGTCGTTTTGGTTCATTCCCGACAATCCTGCCATAATGGAGTCTCGAGACCAGATGCGTGTATAATTTTCGACCACTTCATTGGATGGAAGCGCCAGAATCCCTTTCGGAGTCGTAGCGTTATGCAGAACATCAATTGCCTTTTTTCGTAAGGTTTGAAATGGATCAGTCAATTTTGAATTCAAATTTTAAGCAAACCATAGCAGTATAATAATCACTAGCACCATAAGGGCAACTCCCTGATAGCGGTAGTTCTGGTACCAGGGAAGAGCCTTGAGACTTTCTGTCTCTTCTGCGTATTCTTGTTTTGTCCAGATCACACTTTGCAGCGAATCTAAAGAAGGTGCTTCTGTAGCCATACTCACTACATACATGGCAATCATAGAAATGGCAAGATGAATCCCGGCCACGTATAAGAAATTTGGTAATTGAACCGGAGCTACTCCTTCGGGGGAGGTGAAAATTACATTCAAAATCAAAAATATCGTAAACGTAAATCCAATAACTATTCCTGCCAAAGCACCTTTATTATTAATCCTTTTCGAAAAAAGCCCCAGGGCAAAGAGTGCGACAACGGGTGGACTAAACCAAGCTAAGGTCTGTTGCAGATAATCCCAAAGTTTGGGGAATTTTCCGATCTGAGGTGCCCATGCTACGGCAATAACCATTACGATTAAAGTCGTAACCCTTCCCACCTTCATCAGGTTCTCGGATGAAGTATTCGGTTTTAATTTTTTGTAAAAGTCCATGGTGATAAGTGTTGACACGGAATTTAATCCGGAATCCAAACTCGACATCATCGCCGCGATCAAACCTGCCAAAACAATTCCTAAAATACCGACTGGCAAAAAGTCAAAGAGTAAGGATGGATAGATGGCATCCATCTTAATTTTGGTTACACCATCCAGTGCTGTTGCAAGTGCTGCACCGCTGTCATCGGTACCCGCAGCAGGGTAGAGGACTCTCGCAAAAGCTCCCGGAAATACCATTACAAAGAGAATGGATAATTTCAGAAAACCGGCAAAAATTGCACCCCATTGACCCTGTCTCACATTCTTGGCGGCAAGCGTCCGTTGTGTAATGTATTGATTGGTCCCCCAGAAATAAAAACCGATGATCAGCACCCCGGTAAATATTCCGGGATAGGGCAGAGCCTCATCGTCCAGGGGTTTTATAATGTTAAAATGACTGGGGTCGGTGATCGCTTCGACAGCTTCCCAACCTCCCGCAGCATCGTAGGCAAAATAAGTGATCATGGCAGAGCCACAGATCAAAATTACTGCCTGTACAGCATCGGTATACACCACAGCGGCCAATCCTCCCGAAATTGTATAAATACCAGCTATAATCGCAAGAAAAATAATAATCGTGGACAAGCCGAATTGAGGGAAAATCATATTGATCACCACACCACCGGCATATAACGTAGCTGCAATATCAACCAGAATATTCAGAACAATGGCAATGGAAGAGGCATAAGCTCTTACCGGATAACTAAATCTTTTTTCAAGGTACTCTGGAATGGTGAAAATCTTATTTTTGAGATAGAAAGGAAGAAAAAAGACGGCAAAGATTACCAATATCACGACCGCCATCCATTCATAGGTATACACCGAAAATCCATCATTATATCCTGCTCCTGCCAAACCGACCAAACTATTACTCGACATATTGGAGGCAAAAAGAGAAAAGCCAATCAAGGGCCAGGTTAGAGATCGGCCCGCCAGGAAATAATCCTCAGCATCTTCATGCTTCTTACCAAAATAAAAGCCCAAAAGGACAACAAAAATCAAATAGATAATAATAATGGAGAGGTCTATCGTCCCAAGATTGAAATTCATAGTAACATCAGTGTTTTTTAATCAATCCTAAACTTACACAGAAATTAGAGGATGTTTAAAAAAATGATGTACTGTTTTTGAAGATTTGCTGAATCGCTTAAATCGCAAAATCGAGGAATCGCATGATTGTAGAAACCTGGAATGGATGATAATAAATTACTACTGTGTGTACGAAATTGCACTTTTCTCCATTAATTACATACAACAAAAAGATTTCCCGCGATGCTGCTTCGTTACTTCTCTGAGAATCTCCGTGAAACATCCTCAGCGCCCTCCAAGGTTTCACAAAGGTTACGCTGAAAAATTGGCAAAAACTCCCTATAAACTCTGCCTGTTTCAACAAAACGATTTCCCTCGGTGCTGCTCCGTGACTTCTCCGAGAATCTCCGTGAACATCCTCAGTGCCCTCCAAAGTTTCACAAAGTTTACGCTGAAAAATTCGCAAAAGC
>JBCCVV010000346.1:0-5624 GCA_039194925.1 Bacteroidota bacterium | reverse complement strand
GAACAAAATATTATTCCTAAAAGAAAGAAGTCTTAATTTATGAATTGAATTGGCTTTGGACTTCCAAATACTAGAGTTGAACTATACAAATTAGTCAACTGAAATCAATTATTAATACCATTCAGCTGATAAAAACATTGATCAAAAATTAAACAAACAAACTTTCGAAAAAGAAAGACAATTGGTTTCTATAAAAGACCTAGTTTATTTTTGAATGCAGATGATGTAAGAAGATACATTTTCTTTCCATTATTTATGCGAATACGTTTGGAAAGAATACTGCTTGCTTGAGCTTCTTTGATTTTATAAAATAGGGAGATATAATATCGATATGCAGTATACACACCCAATTTTGCACCTCGTGGTAATTTTTGAATTCCAATAAGTGCATGGTCAAATTCCTTTTGAATATCTTCTTCAATCCTGTTTTTATCTGACTGGGTAAAATTCTTAAGATCGACATTCGGAAAGTACACTCTCCCCCTTTCCTCGTAATCACTTTTCATATCTCGAAGAAAATTGATCTTTTGAAAAGCAGAACCTAAAGAAATAGCGTATGGCTCCAGGGCACTATACCTTTCATGATCTCCATTACAAAATACTTTGAGACACATCAGACCAACAACTTCTGCTGACCCATAGATATATTCCTTCAATGTAGCCTCATCATAATCAATATCATACAAGTCCATTTCCATACTTTTGAGAAAAGCTTCAATATGCTCCAAATTGATATTGTACTTATGTACTACTTCCTGAAAAGCATGGAGTACAGGATTAAAGCTTACCCGGCGTTCAATCGCTTTAAAGGTATCTTCTTTAAATTCTCTCAATAAAGTTTTCTTATCCTTATCATGAAAAGTATCTACAATCTCATCAGCAAATCGAACAAAACCATATATGGAATAAATAGGTGCTCTCAATTCAGAAGCAAAAACTTTTATCCCTAATGAAAAGGAAGTGCTGTAGTAATTTGTTATTAACTTACTACAGTCTGCACATGCTTTAGAAAAAAGTGAAATCATAGTTTGATAGTTTTTAGAATTTCAGAAGCAACAACCTGGCCTGAAATCAATGAAGGAGGTACTCCAGGGCCTGGTGTAGTAAGTTGTCCGGTATAATATAAATTCTTAAGATGTTTATTCTTGAGCTTTGGTTTCAAAAATGCGGTCTGTAGCAGGGTATTTGCTAAACCGTACGCATTTCCCTTGAAGGCGTTGTAATCCTTTTTAAAGTCATCAAGGCAATAAGATCTTTTATACGTAATCAAAGGTCTAATATCTGTACCTGTTCTAAGCTCAATACGATCACAAATGAGATTAAAATACTTCTCACGCATGTCCTCATCATCTTCAAGATCAGGTGCTAGTGGTACGAGCAAGAATAAATTCTCGGAACCATTAGGCGCTACTGAATCATCGGTTTTGGATGGACAACAAACATAAAATAGAGGTTTCGTAGGCCATTTAGGGCTTGTATATATCTCCTCGGCATGTAGATCAAAGTCTTCATCGAAAAACAAATTATGATGCTTGATGCCCTCTACCTTCTTATTTAAACCTAAATAAAAAAGCAATGATGAGGGCGCCATCTTTCTGTTATCCCAATAATTTTCTGAATAATTTCGAAACTTCTGAGGTAATACTTCTTGATCAATATGCCTGTAATCTCCACTTGCAACTAAATAATCACATGGGATCGATCTGTCATTTGAATTCGCAGCAACAACAGTATTTGAATTGACTTCTACATCAGTTATAGGTGCTCCAGTTTCAAATTTAACACCTAATTCTTTGGCCAATTGAACCATCCCTTCAATCACCTTATGCATGCCCCCCATTGGATACCATGTCCCTAATTTTAGATCCGCATAATTCATCAGTGAATACAAACCAGGCGTATCAGATGGGGTAGCTCCCAAAAAAAGAACGGGAAATTCAAGGATTTTAATCAGTTTAGGATTTTTGAATAATTTTCGGATTTGTTTATCAATACTGGAAAACATTTGAAGTTTGAACAAGCTTTTTACAACTCGTATATCAATAAACTCTACAATGGAATGACCCGGCTTCCAAACAAATTCGTCCATTCCAACTCTATATTTGTATTCGGCCTCATCAAGAAATCGTTGGAGAGCCTTTGATGATCCTGGTTCAAGTTCTTCGAACAACTTATTCAACTCATCCATAGTAGCAGGGATATCAATGTAGTCATCCTGAAAATAAACACGATAAGAGGGATCCAGTCTTTTCAACTCGTAGTAATCCGAAACTTTCTTGCCAAAACGTTCAAAAAAATTGTCAAAGACTTCTGGCATCCAATACCAACTTGGCCCCATATCAAATAGAAAATCCTCCGCGTGAAATTTTCTTGCTCTACCACCAAGCGTATCATTCTTTTCAACTATTGTCACCTCCAACCCTTCTTTCGCCAAACAGCAAGCGGATGCTATTCCCGAGAATCCCGACCCTATTACTACTGCTCTCTTTCCTTTAATCATATAAGGCTTAATAGTTTGATGAATATATTTTTGTTTAACTTATTTTGTAAACTTGTTAAACAAACATACGAGTGTGTTTTTTGTTTTCAGCGATTCGTATATAACAAACTACCACCCGAAACTGTAAATTACAATTTATTATCAACTGACCAAATAGAATGTTCCCAGGTTTAGTTTTATGTGAATACACCGTACAGTATATTAATATTGACTTTGTCTAACTGAAATACGTATCAACTATGAATTTGTGCAAAAATTGATAGTTTTTTTCAATAAATTCAATACATGGCACATGAAAAATCAGTTAAAACAAGCATGGTAATTGACAATAATATAGAAAACAAACCTCTTCACTTTTGAAGTAATATGGAAAACCAAACAAATTGTCGGATCATTAATGGTAACGATTTGCCTCAGATTTGACTTCATTAATTTAAGTTAGATACAATTTACTTCCTCAAGGATCAAAAAAAATGAGTCTTTGAATTTTTACATCCAAAGACTCATTTAAGTATTTATTAGAAAGGAAAATTATTTTCCTCCATCCAGTTCATCTTGCCACTTTTTTAGCGCATCCCACTCACCGTTGGCAGCCATTTCAGCTTGTTTTGGCCAAGTTGTTGGATCATGCATTTTATATCTACTTCCTGCTTCAGTCAAGATTTCCTTGATTTTTCCAGCGTCAGTTTTAGATAAATCTTCAAAGGTTGCTATTCCTGCTCCTTTCAACAATTCAGAAATCTTAGGTCCAATGCCTTCGATTTTCTTGAAATCATCGTCTCCACCTTTTGCCTTAGAAGGTGCCTTCTCCTCTTTCTTTGGAGCTTCCTCTTTTTTAGGTGCAGGTTCTTCAGCTTTTGCAGGTTCTGCTTTTTTAGGCGCTTCCTTTTTTGCTGGAGTAGCAGCACTATCCGCCAATTGTGACTTCAGTTGAGAGAATACATCAAGATCACCAAAAGTAGCTCTCTCCACATTTGCCTGTGTCTTCTTCACAGCTCTCTTCACTTGTTCTCTTTCTTTTCTAGCCTCCTCACGAACAGAATCATCTGCTTCTCTTCTAATATCATCCAAATATCTTAAATGAGATACAAGTATTCTCTTATCGTCTCTATTGAATTCAATCACTTTAAATGTCAATGTCTCATCAACATTTGCAGAAGTGTTGTCCTCTTTTCTAAGATGTTTGATCGGAGCATAAGCTTCCAATCCATAAGGGAGTTGAACAATTCCGCCTCTATCATCTTTTTTGATCAATGTAGCCTCATGGTAAGATCCGATTGGGAATACATTCTCAAAAGTATCCCATGGATTTTCTTCCAATTGCTTATGTCCAAGTGACAATTTTCTATTTTCCTGATCGATCTCGAGAATCTGAACATCGATAGTCTCTCCTACTTTCGTAAATTCTGATGGGTGAGAATACCTCTTAGTCCATGAAAGATCTGAAATGTGAACCATTCCACCAATACCTTCTTCTAATTCAACGAATACACCATATGGAGTAAGATTTTTAACTTCTCCAGAGAATTTCTGACCAACGGGGAATTTCTCTCCAATTGAGGACCAAGGATCAGATGACAACTGCTTGATAGATAGCGACATTTTTCTTTCGTCTCTATCAATGGTTACCACTTTTGCTTCAGTTTCAGTTCCTAGAGTAAAGTAGTCTCTTGCATTTACGGGTTGGTTGCTCCAAGTCACCTCAGATACGTGAATCAAACCTTCTACACCAGGGATTATTTCTAAGAATGCACCATAATCCTCTATATTGACAATCTTACCTTTCACTACGCTACCTTCTCCAATTTCTGCTTCAAGTACTTGCCATGGATGCGGTTGCAATTGCTTAAGACCAAGTGAGATTCTTTTCTTATTCTCATCAAAATCAAGCACTACAACATTCACTTTCTGGTTTAGTTCAAGCACCTCATTAGGATGGCTTATTCTACCCCAAGAAATATCAGTAATGTAAAGCAAACCGTCTACTCCACCAAGATCCATAAAGGCACCAAAATCCGTGATATTTTTCACCACACCTTCTAATACTTGTCCTTTCTCCAGTGAAGAAATAATGTGCTCTCTTTGTTCTGCCAAATCACTTTCAATAAGCGCCTTATGTGATACTACGGCATTCTTGATCGCTTCATTGATTTTCACAACTTTAAACTCCATGGTCTTATTGACATATGCATCGTAATCGATGATAGGCTTAATATCAATTTGCGATCCAGGAAGGAAAGTTTCCAAACCACTGCAATCCACAATAAGACCACCTTTGGTTTTTGAAACTACAGTTCCTTTAATGATCGTACCATTTTCGTAGCTGTCCACAAGCATCTCCCATGCTTTGATCAATTTTGCTTTTCTTCTTGAAAGCACCAACTGACCTCTGGTATCTTCTTTATTCTCTACATATACATCTACGTGGTCACCAATAGCCAAATCTGGCATATCTCTAAATTCTGAAAGAGAAACAAGCCCATCTGATTTGTAGTTGATATCCAATACAACATCCCCTGAGTGAATGGCAGTAACCAATCCGGATACTACTGAATTCTCATGCACCATTCCTAGCGTACCTTCATAATCAGAAAGGTATTTTTGGATTTCTTCATCTGAATAAGTATGGGTATTTTTATTGCCGATTGACCAATCAAAATCATCGTGAGGCCCTCTCAAATCTTCTGGTCTGGGCTCTTCTTTTTTTACTGGTTTTTCTTCAACAACTTCTTCTGCTACTGTCTCCGTAGCTTCTCCATTTGTTTCTTCTTGTGTTTCTGTTGGAACTTCAGCAGTTGAATCTTCTGCTGCATTTTCGTTCTGTTCAAGATCCTTGTCGTCTAACATATTAAGAATCAGGTTTGTATCTCGATTTAAATATCAAGAGTGGTGAGTAAAATTTTAAAATGGCTGCAAAGATAATATTATTTATTTTACTGGACTGAATTCCTGTATAAAATTTAATAGGCTTAGCCTATTTTTAGGGCTATTTCCCATTTTGATGCGCTAAGGCAAGGTGTTTGTGTTAGGAGTAGGTATGGAAGAACTTTTATCCTTAATCGTACCAGCAGAAATTTTGCAGCACTTCGACTATGAAAAGCATAGCCAAGAAAGTGGCGTTTAT
>JBCCVV010000345.1:0-5624 GCA_039194925.1 Bacteroidota bacterium | reverse complement strand
GAAGATCCAACAGGCGAGGAAATCAAGAGAAAAACATTTTATTCACACTCGTCTTTCTCTTTTTTGGTGTTTTTGGCTTCTCTCAAGGAGTCCCCTGCACCGTCGCAAATGGCATCAATAGTGGAACAATTCAAGTACAACTATTTGCTTCGCCAATGGGAAGTTGTCAACCGGGATGCGCTACTGCTACATATTGTGTATTTCCGGGTCAGGTGATATCCATTCCTCCATGCGGACCAGATTTTTTTGTATGGACCTATGCCGTAGTTACACCTACTACGGATGATTGTTCGGTTCCGTGTCCTCCAGCCTCAACTACTGTAGTTAGCCCGACAGGATGCCTTCCTGCGATAGCTTCCAGTATTCACTGTCATGCAGGACCTTATACCTCAAATTTCGTAGGCCCAACCACACTTATCGTATTTTAAATAATAGAGAATATCGCAACCATCCAGTACAAATCGATCCATTCGGAATGTACTGGGTGTTTTCAATATGATTTTTATCGATTGAAAATAGTGTTTGAGCGTTTAACCATCAAAACGCCTTTAACGCACTCCGCTCAAACGTCCACTCCGGAGTATTCAACCGAGCCCCAATGTCAGAAACCAAATACCAGGGACTAATATCCTCATTACCCTCATTCTTCAAAATATGGATCTGCTGGGCGGGCATGTAGCTCTGAGCAATTAAAAAAGCTTTATCACCTGTAGATTCATTAACCGCTACATCCACCACCAAAACAGCATGACCTGGTGATCCGCCATAAATAAAGACATCTCCTATCGCAATATCTTCAAGCTTTTTAGGTGTCAACTCTTTGGAAAGAGAAAGCGTGCCGGCGTACATAAATACCCAATTCAGGTATGTTCTAAAGTCTTCATAACTTTCCTTCGGTGTTGCAGAAGGTGCCCAATCGGTTCGATTTCCATTGACCACAAGATTATTTCCTGCCCGCCATTTTTCGTATTCAAAACGCCAACCATTGGTAAAGTTGAAGGCAATATCGCCGTATCTTTGTTTTTGAAATAAATATTCTGCCCTCAACCGCATCACAGCATCGGCACATTGTTGTAAATCCTTCTCTCCTACGTCAATATCAAGGATGGCTGAATGAACGGACTGCGTATTTTTAAGTCTTCCATTGTATAAATGGACCTTCTCTCTAGGATTGAGTAAAGGGAAATTTCTTAGATAATATGCAAAACTTTCAGAATCCACCTCCTGGCGTAAAAAACCATCTGGCGCTCGATATCTACGAATGATAGTACTATTATCCGATTGCTCGATTTTGGAAGAAACAGTTTCTTTCAATACTTCTGTTTCTCTTTCTTCAGCAATTGAGATTGTTTCACTTTTGTCCTTACAACAAACAAGAGTAGTCAAACACAGCAAAGAAATTATCAACTTCGCGATGTAAAAGGTATTCATAACAAATTAATAGATATTACATCTTAAACCCAGCCTGTTCACTTATCTCCAACATTCGATCAATACAAGCCACTCCTTTTTCAATCACCCAATCTTCCAAAATGATCTCCGGCAATTCGTACTTCATAGAGAGGTAGAGCTTTTCCATTGTATTTCGTTTCATATGTGGACAATCGTTGCACGCACATGTATTATTAGGCGGTGCCGGGATAAATTCTTTATCTGGACTGGCCAACTCCATTTGGTGAAGAATTCCAGATTCTGTGGCAACAATGAACTGTTTTGCCTCATCCTCCTTCGTAAATTTGAGCAATTGGCTGGTACTACCGATGAAATCCGCCTGATCCAAAATATGGGCCTCGCATTCGGGATGAGCAATGAATTTTGCTTCTGGATATCTTACTTGTAACTTAGTGATCTTTTCGTGAGAAAATATTTCGTGAACCATACATGCTCCATTCCATAAGACCAACTCTCTACCGGTTTTCTTTTGCAACCATGCTCCAAGATTTTTATCCGGTGCAAATATGATACCCTTGTCTTCCGGTATACTATTTACAATGGTAGCCGCATTGGAAGATGTACAACAAATATCCGTTAGTGTTTTTAATTCAGCCGTACAGTTGATATAACTCACCACCACATGATCCGGATACTTTTCTTTGAATTTTTTGAAAAGGTGAGGTGGGCAACTGTCTGCTAAGGAACAACCCGCTTTTAAATCGGGAAGCAGTACTTTTTTATGTGGATTAAGCATTTTAGCCGTTTCTGCCATAAAATGTACTCCGGCAAATACAATGATCTCGGCATCTGTAGATTCTGCTTTTTGAGATAACCCCAAGCTATCTCCAATATAATCGGCTACATCCTGGATTTCAGATTCTTGATAGTAATGGGCCAGGATTATCGCGTTCTTCTCCTTTTTTAATCTTTCAATCTCCTCAACCAAATCCAGGGTAGGATCCACCTCTATATCTAAAAATCCTTTTTTCGTCAAGTTATTGGTTGCAAATGCCAATGCAGTATCACTCATTTTCTTCCTTTTTTATATTGAAACATAAATATAAGAATAAGAGTTTGCCATCTCATTCTTTTTATACTATTGACGGCACTTTAATTTTCGGTCACAATAATCTACATTCCTCTATCTGACAGATGTACCTTTTTTAGGCTTATTTTAACTCGAATGCTTGGCGCAATAGTCATTAATTCTCTTATTTTTGGATTCAAATAAAGCAAACGATAGACCTAAATCGTTGTATATCAAATGCTTAGTTTTCAATAAAGCACTTTATGGCAGAGATTAGATGGGTATGGAGTTTTTTTGTTCTATTGTTCAGCACGGCATCTTTTGGTCAGTTGGAAGTAACGGTAGTCAATGAAAATGAGGAAATCCTTCCTTTCGTAGAAGTATACACCAATGATTTCAAATTCAGTACACTTACCGATGATAACGGGAAAGTGGTTATCCCGGATAAAATAAGTAACGATCAAATGATCATTTTTAATTTTCTGGGATATCAACAGCAATCATTTTATAAACGAAATCTTCAAGAGAATCCAATCGTAAGACTAAAGCAAGGTCTTGTTTTAGAAGAAGTACTAATGATTGGCCGAACCGACAATCGAAGTCGTGACTTGCCTGGTAAAGTAGAAAGTATCAATTCCAAAGTCTTTACATTAACCAATCCACAAACCACTGCCGACGCCATCGGACAACATTCAGACATCTATATCCAACGCAGTCAGATGGGAGGCGGGAGTCCAATAGTCAGGGGATTTGAAGCCAATAAGGTGTTACTTGTATTGGATGGTGTTCGTATGAATAATGCAATTTATCGCAGCGGTCACCTGCAAAATGCAATTACCGTTGATAATTCGATGCTCGAACGATTGGAAGTCTTATATGGCCCCGGATCCTTGATTTATGGAAGCGATGCCATTGGAGGAGTGGTACATTTTAGAAGCAAAAATCCAAGATTGAATTTTGACAAATCTAAATCCAGGAATTTCTATGGCAATGCGTATACCAGATATGCGACCGCCAATAATGAAAAATCGGGACATGTAGACTTCAATATTGGTTTGGAGAAATTTGGTACTCTTACCTCCATTTCTTTTTCAGATTACGACGACTTACGAACTGGATCAAGAAGAGGAAGTGATTTTCCCAACTTTGGGAAGCGGTCGATTTACGCCGGACAAGAGAATGGAGAAGATATGGTAATTCTGAATCCCGATCCCAATATCCAGGTAGGTACGGCCTACAGTCAATTGGACGTCTTACAAAAATTTCTTTTTCAACCCAGTGACAAAGTGCGATTGATTGCCAACTTCCAATACTCCACAAGTTCGGATGTCCCCAGATACGACGCACTTACAGAACAGGAAATTGGTGGCATTCTTTCTTTTGCGGAATGGTATTATGGACCGCAAAATAGGTTTCTGTCAAGCCTGAGGTCAGATATTACAATCGAAAATTCTTTATTTGATAAGATCATTTTCATCACAGCGTACCAAAAAATAGATGAAGATCGGATTGACCGTAGATTCGGAAGCAAAAATCTTGATCGGCAGGAAGAAGATGTCGATGTCTTCAGCATTACCGCAGATCTACATAAATACTTAAATGACGAAAAGTCGTTTGAAATCAACTATGGAGCAGAATTCAATCGCAATAATCTCACATCGACTGCATTTAGAACTAATATTTCCAGTGGTGAGATTAGTAGTGATATTTTAACCCGGTATCCTTCTGGTGGAAGCCATACAGACAACATTGCAGCTTACGCACTTGTAAAGAAATCATTTCCAAAAATTGATCTTTTTGGAGGGCTAAGGTATAGCAATAATGGATTGCGTGTGCGATACAATAGATCAGATAATCTACCTTGGCCAGAGTCATTTTACGATGGTATTTCTGCTCGTAATGATGCATTAAGTTGGTCTATTGGAACCACCTACTCTTCCGAAAATGAACTGAAGTTGAGCGGTCAGATTTCGTCTGCCTTTAGATCCCCAAATATAGATGACTTGGCTAAAATCAGAGTAAATGTTAAAGAGATATCCGTACCCAATGTGGATTTGCAACCGGAGACATCATTAAATGGAGAGTTGACCATCTCAAAAAGCTTCAATTCCATGCTATTGGTTTCAGCAACAGGGTTTATTACCTCATTAAATGATGCCATTGTGAGAGATAATTTTACACTTCCCGATGGCACCGCATTCCTCATCGATGAAGGAGACACTTTACAAACCGTATCCAATATCAATGCAAACATGGCCAGAGTGAGAGGAATATCACTCAACATCAAGTCTTCATTGACCAAAAATATAGAGCTGACAGGATCGCTTAATTATATTAGAGGAAGCAGATTTGACGCCTCAGACAATGAAAGTCCGCTTTCACATATACCTCCTGTTTATGGTAGATTTTCCGCAGCTTATGTAGATGAGAAGCAACAACTAAGTCTGAGGATGATCTATAATGGAAA
This sequence comes from Bacteroidota bacterium, assembly GCA_039194925.1. Lineage (GTDB taxonomy): Bacteria > Bacteroidota > Bacteroidia > Chitinophagales > Saprospiraceae > CAJXUU01. The sequence goes on along the minus strand of JBCCVV010000345.1, from coordinate 696 downwards.
AAAGCCTTTGAATGAGTATGGTGGCAGTGAAGACAATCTTGAAAACGCAACTCCGGAAGGCACTCCCACATGGCATACTTTTAATGCCTATTACTTAAGAAAAATCAATCAATCATTGTCGTTAAGCCTTGCTATTGAAAATATTATGGACATACATTATCGCCCTTTTGCATCCGGGGTAAGTGCACCGGGAAGAAACCTTATTTTCAGTGTGAATGCTAAATTTTAAAAATGCAAAGGGATTTAACTTCCTTCACCTCTCTTTTTCATCTTTTTTCGCTTCTTTTTGGAAAATAGGTTAGATCTGGTTTTTGACCTTTTAAATTCCCCATTTGCATCCGGTTGAGAATTGTATTTTTCTTCAAGTCCACATCCCTCTTTGGTCTTGCAACTGGTTATACTTGTTGAAACAAAAAAACCAAACGCAGCAAGTAAGGCTATAATCAGGGTATTTTTCTTCATTTTACATCAAATTTAGAGGAAAAAAGATCCATCAAATATATCGCTTCTGAGTTAAGATTGCAACAAAATGATTCTGAATGACTTAGTACGACAATATTTGTAAAATTATGAACCAAAAATGAGTGAAAACCCTGTAAATATGGGACTTTGAGCCTTTTTTACATATAAAAACTTGTTTATATATATTCATTATTCTACTTTTGCGACATTAATAATTAACTCATTAAATATTAT
>JBCCVV010000344.1:0-5703 GCA_039194925.1 Bacteroidota bacterium | reverse complement strand
TAAGATATTTTTCATAGTGGGAATCAAAATTTGGAAAGTGGATCTTTGTTTGAAACTCGGAAATTCTACGTATTTTCATCTTAATACTTTTTTGATTACCCCGTTTTTCCGCATCCAACATAAAAAACGGGGTTTTCTTTGTATTAAGATAGCCTTTAATCTGTGATTCTCATAGGGTTTTACCTACTTATGAATATGCCGATGTTAAAGTAATTCCAGGTGGTCCATTGATGATAATGGGAACATGTGAGGTGACTCATGCCGATGGTACCAAAGAAACCCGAGAAACTCGATCAACCTATTGTAGATGCGTCGCTTCGACAAATAAGCCATTCTGTGATGGAGCCCATAATTCTATTGACTGGACCTCATGACAAAGAGGCCATCTCTTTTGAGACAGCCTCTCAGCCATTATTTAGTTTTTGATTACTCAGGAGACCAGATAGAATAGCTATTTGGTGGAGCCTGAATCTTTACCCAACCACCGGATTGAGTAGTAGGATACCAACCGGAATGCCCTGTATAGTCTTTTATCTTTGTACTGTACCAATTTGTTGGAACCCATCTTTCCTGCCAGTAATTCGAATCATTTAAATAGACAATAAGCCCCGGATTTCCATTCCAGCCATTTCTTCTGGCCAGATACTCATCATTATCGGCATAAAGAATTGAAGTTGTACCTGTAGCTTTGTTGTTGTGAATCCAAATAAGGTTATTCATACGCTCTTTGTCCAACCATTCTTCATAATCTCGGTAGAAAATTGTAGGATAACCCTCGTGGGTAAGTATATAGGCGTAGGCCAACATCTTTTCCCAAATTTCATCTGTATCATGGTTCGCTACAAAAGTCACAGCTTTGAAAGGGTTGCGCTTCCACATCATATCATCGTACAATATGGAAAGGTTGTTGCCATCAAATGCATCATTCATTTTGTAGTAACACGCAAAATCAAAAACACTGCTATTTGCATTATTGGCCCACCATTCCAGATAGTCAACATTTGAATCCCAGAGTTCACCTACCGAAAATCCACCTACCGCATTATTCCAGGAATTAACAATGCTTGGAGCGAATCCCTTTACATAATCAAAACGCCAACCGTCGAAACCCAAAACGTCCCGATAATATTTACCCACACCATCGGGTCGATTCCACAACCAGTCCTGGACATAAGTTACGTTATGACTAAGATCGGGGAATCCGCCAAAAATGCCTTCATCGTTGTTTTGTATCGCATTGGGATGAAAGTCGTGCTGTGATCTTAAAAATTTGCCAGAAGCAACACCGGAAAAGTCAGTCCAGGTTGAATCATTGGTGTATTGGTTAAATTCACGTGCTCCTCCACTGTTATGATTAAGAACAATATCGGCGTATACTTTCATGTTTTGGGCATGGGCCTCATTGATGAGTGAGGTTAGTTCTGGTCCTGAACCGAAACGCGTTTCTGTGCTTCCACTTTGATTGTAATCCCCGAAATCAAAATAATCATACGGATCGTAGCCCATTGAAAATGGTCCATTCTGAGCTTTTGAGGCCGGAGGTAACCAAATGGATTCAATACCGGCATTTGCCCAATCGGCAACTTTTGACTCTATGGTATCCCACCAGGTACCACCAGCAGGTACATCCCAATAAAACGCCTGCATCATGACACCTCCACCAGGTCCACCCGAATATGCACGACTTATTATTTTGCCAGAGTTAGAATCAAATGGCCGTCCATCATGTGAGGTTACATCAATAACGGATAGATTTTGTTCTTGAACTTCCTTTTCGCTTTTGATGGCGTCATCGGAACAAGAAAGGAATAAAAAAGTGAGAATAGCTAGGCAATAGCTGAATTTAGTCAAACTCATACTTTAGATTTTAATAGTAAAAAGATAAGCTTGCCAATCCTTGACTTAACACCTTTATCAATGGATTAGCTTTTTGTCAGTTACAAGTTAGGGATAATTCAGGACTTTCGGAATAGAATGGTGAGCAGCAAGAACAATTTAGCTGGATAATCCAAGAAAAAATAAACCGTTCAAATTGATTTTCTGGATACTAGAGATGGGCAAAACAAAGTTGACTAAAATGATCACAAAATAATACGGTCCATTTTTAAATTGATTTCCTGTGATCTGTTAAGTAAATTGTGTCTTTTCACGGATACGCGATACATGATTAGTTCTCAAATTCTCTTTTTATTTGAGCTAAATTTAAAAAGGAACCACACCGGGTGATTCCTTTTAATATCAGTTCTATTCGCTTTCTTCACTGGAAGGGGCAGGAGGTTCCGGTTTGGATTCTTTCTCCTCACCTTTTTTTACAATTGAATCGGGGAGCATCATCCCACTCTGACTTAGAAAGTCATTCAATTGTGGCATCATGCCGTATAATCCTTGTACAAAATTGGATACGCCTTTTCCACTTCCGTTGTCATAAACTATCACTTTGTCAATATCGAGTTCCTTGATAGCAGAAGTTTGTATTTGGGTCAATTCTGCCAGCTTATCAATCATCAGGAAATTGATGGCGCTTTGGGGATCGCCATTGGCAGCATCGACCAATTTGCTAAATCCATCTGCTTGCTTGGTCAATAGCTCTTCCATACCTTTTGCCTGTGCAGAAAGTTTCGATAAGATCGCATCGGCTTCCCCCTTGGCAATTTCTCTTTGTCGTTCTGCTTCCGCCTGAGCTTTAAGTACTGCCTTCTCTTTTTCGATCTGCTCCACAACAACTTCATCGGCAGATCTTTGCGCTTTATCTCTGCTCGCTCTTGCCAATTCTGCATCTTCTTCCGCACGGTATGCTTCTTCCAGGGCCTTTGCCGCCGCTACCTTTTGAGCTGCAACTGATTCCCGCTTCATTTCGGCGACTTTAATATCACGCTGAGCATCTGATTCGGCAATTTTGATCGCACTCAGGTTTTTTCCATCTTGCGCTATAGCTGCTGCGTTTGCCTCTCCAACTTCTGCTCGAGAATTTGCATCGGCCACTTTAATTCTTTGCGATTGTGTAGCTTCTGCTTCACCGATTTCCGCAATAGAATTTGCTTCCGCTACTTTTATCCGCTGCTCCTGATTGGCTTCCGCTTCACCGATTTCGGCTCTGGCGTTGGCATCGGCTACTTTTACTCTTTGTTCCTGTTTAGCTTCTGCTTCACCGATTGATCCGGTACGTACCTCGTTGGCTACTTTTACCTTCGCATCGTTGATCGCCTTTGCTGCCGCTTCCTGACCTAATGCTTTAATATAGCCGGATTCGTCTTGAATATCGGTGACGTTTACGTTGATCAAATCCAGTCCGATCTTATGTAATTCGTCGCCCACGTTGCTGTATACAGATTCTACGAATTTGTCTCGATCCGTATTCAATTCTTCAATGTCCATATTGGCAATTACCAAACGCATTTGTCCCATGATAATATCGTGAGCGAGCGAAGAAATATCGGCTCTCCCCAGGGCTAGTAATCGCTCAGCCGCTGCAATCATAAGGCTAGGCTTGTTGGAAATCCCAACGGTAAACTGAGCAGGTACGGATACACGAATGTTTTGTTTCGATAAAGCATCCTGGAGATTAACATCAATGGATAAAGGTGTCAAATCCAAAAAACGATAATCCTGGATTACGGGCCATACAAAAGTAGCACCACCGGCATAGCACTTGGCAGATGCGTTTCCACCTGTTTTACCATAGACGACGAGTATCTTGTCACTCGGACATTTTTTGTATCTACTCAAGAAAAATAATAGGAACAAGAAGGCAAAAAATGCCACTACTCCCAGCATGAATAAGGTTGTGTTCATAGTGTTGGTTCTATTTAGTGATTTATTTAAAAAATGTTTTAATCCATATTGGTAGTGACAATTGCAAAGTTCCCTTCGATTTTTTCTACCATTACCAAAGCACCAGTAGGAATATCTTTTTTATCAGAAGACTTTGCTTTAATCTCTCTATTGACACCATTTACATTTACTTGTATAATGCCGGACCCTGCTTTGGGTATTTTAAGATAAACCTTTGCTTTTTGATATAAAGAATCCTCCAACTTCCAATTTACGTTGGATTGCTGTTTTAGCAACCATCTGATCATCATTGATAATAAAAATACCGCAATTGCTCCAGCTACAGCACCTACAGTAAAGGCAACAACAGGATTACTGTCGGTCATAAGAACGGAGCGAACGACGTATGCTCCAATGGAAAAGAAGGTAAGAATTCCTTTCACTATACCCATTCCTCCGGCATCAATATCCGTATCTCCAAAATCGATGTCCAAATCTAATCCTGATATGAAAGAAAGTGACAGGAGCAGCACAAGAATACCACCGGAAATCAATGAAATGTATAGTAAAACCGTGAGCATAATGAGTTCGTTTAGTTTATATTAACATCAATGCATTTCACAATGTAAATAATTTCCTTCAAGGGGCTTGTTCGTCTGTGGAAATTAATCACTCGTCGATAAACGTTAAGATAACCATAACATTTGGATTGGCGTACGCAAAGGGGAGAATAAAAATAGGTCAACCGAATAAATCCGATTGACCTCAAATTATTGATATTGACTTCTTTAAAATTCGTTTATCTGCTTAGGTCGTAAAAAACACCGACGGAATAAGAGGGTGCGGCAGCAATAATTCGTCCACGAAAAGCGGACGCAAAAGATGCTGAAAATCCAACGTTTTTTGTTACATAATACGACGCTTCTAATCCAAAGCTAGTGAATTCAGCGTTATTTGCAAAAATACTGGTACTGCTATTGTCAATGGCTAAATCTCCATTTCGGAAGGATTCCACGCCGCCCAATCGCCCAATCAACCATAACCTGCTATTCATAAGGCCTGCTCCAAACTCTAGTCCATACCGGAATTCTTCGGAAAACCCATTGGTTCTGTTGTTTATTCCCACATATGCGCTAGCATAAGCCGAAGTATTTCCAAATTGAAATCCAGAACCGGCATCGATTTGAATCATTTGATTGAATTCTCCATCTCCCGTCTGAAGAATACCCAAATCACCTTTTCCAGTTTCTCCCAGGGGTAACCCAAGCGTCAATGTTGCTGAAATGGGAAACTTAGCTCCTGGTTCGGTAAGGCTGTATTTGAGCGAAACATCAAAATCACCTATCGAATTGAGGGCTTCACCTGCCTGAAGGGTTTCTCCTGTAGTTCCTGATACTTGATTATTGTGATAATTTCTACTAAATAGTGGTGCATAGACGATACCTGTGAAGCGATCCGTCAAACCATGTTCAACGTACAATGTCGTACTAAAGATGCCTGTGGTAATATTGGGATCTGTGTCTCCCGTATCGGTAAAGTGTTGATTGTAGGTCAACCACCATTCGCTTAGTTTGTAGTACCCCTTTCCCTTTTTTTGAGTCCAGGGACCTCCGGCAAATACTGTGGAAATCGTACTTAATAGAAACAACGGAATTAAGATTGAATTTTTCATTTTAAGAGAATATATTTTGAATGTCACGCTTTGGCGACAGTGTTATTTAAATTTAATTAGATCGATATTAGTTGATTTCGCCGTCGCCCACTTTGACATTGAACGGCTTGCAGAAATAGAGTAGAAATTTATAGTCGTTGATGCCTACATCTTCAACGGTATAAGTATGTGCTCCGTTAAATACTTCTACGGCACCAATTTCTAGGGCATTAGCTGTAGTATTTCTATTGTTGGTAAGATAAACATAAAGTCCAGGGAGG
>JBCCVV010000343.1:0-5787 GCA_039194925.1 Bacteroidota bacterium | reverse complement strand
GTAACTACAGAGCTTTGTGTTTAATCCTATCGTAGTGATGTATTTTGTCATCATTTTTGACCATCTGCGTATCGCTGAAGCTTTAGCGGAAGTATAAAATGCCGCCAAAATGAACTTCCAACTAACTTCTAGACTAGGATTGCAATCCTGGGTTAGAAATGGTAAAGCCCGATAGGCATTATTATTTGAAATAGTATTCTGGCTGTGTAGTTTCCAGTATGTTTTAAATTACTTCATAAGAAATAGAAATAACCGTAGATCTATTTCTAATAAATTGGCGAGTTGTGTTTAATGTCGCCTGATTCTACTCAATACATTCGATAGGTTACCTTAACTAAAAAAATATTATCCACATTCTCGGCAAATAGATCATCCTTTAATGAAGTCAGTAAGCCTTTAGAAGGATCGGCAAGATTGGAGGTGGATTGAGTCCAGACCAGGAATAATTCTGAGTTGGGTTTGTATTCCCAGCGAATGACCAGATTGGATCTCCATTGAAGGAAATTGAAATCCGGATTATCAATGCGATAGGTGTAACCGGCGTCATTTTCTGAGACTAGATATTGATCGTTTTCAGGGTCGAAACTAATTTCCTCATCCGTAAAGGCATGGAATCGTTCTGTAAATTCTTTGGCCAGCGGATCGGTCATAAACTTAAATTCCGTATATGTTCCCCGGGAAATGAAGGGTTGTCCCCAGTATTCTATGGTCAGGTTGGGAGTGAGGCTATAATTGCTTCGGATCGACATCGAAAGTGAACGCTGATCCAAGGTCCCGGTAATGTATCGCTGATCGGATCCGAAATCTTCAAAGGAGACATTTTGTATTTCTCTATGCTGACTAAAATATCGAGGACTAAAACTGATTTGGAAGGCATTGCTGATCTGATAAGACGTCCAAAAATTAACATTTCTTACGATGACGGAGCCGGCATCGCTTCCTACTGCATCAAAACCACCAACATTAAAACCGAATGTGAATTTCTTCCGAGAATCGCTATTCACATTGATGAATTTGAACAAGCCGGGGGCTCTGCGGAGTAAAGGCCCGCCAAATAATGCTTTTTGTGAGATGTCTTTGAATTCATAGTTGAAGCCTGTGCCGACCGACCAATAATTTTTGAAATTGGCCCATGCATTGGAATTCACCGCAAAGTACATATGTTCTCCACCTGCGGTCCAACGCGACCAGTGATTGTAGTTCCACTGAAAAGATCGGAAGATGCCTCTGGAAGTCGGGATTCTATAGGCGGCCCACATGAAGTAATTGATCTCATCTGCCGTATTCATAAAACCGATATCATTGAGTTCCAATCCTTTTGAGCGCCAGGTAACACCAGATTCGAAGCTCAGATTGTCTTCACCCCAATAATTGGCAATACTCAGCGAACCACCATTTCCACCCAGAGATGTCAATGAAGTATCTACAGAAAGGTGTTCTGCATCGGGTCTTTGAAAATAATGACCAAAGGATTCTTGAGTATCTGTAATTTTTGAGGCTGTACCTTTTACCTCACTAAAGATCAAGCTTCCTTTGATTTGCCATTCGCGGTTGTTCCACGTGTGCAATAGATTGATACCACCAGTCAACGCATCGCTGTGAAATTGATCTTCCAAGCCCGTGCCATTCAATTTTCGATTTACAGAGGTAAGTGTACCTCCAAATATGGTTGCTCCATCATTAAAATCCTTGGACAACCGGCTTACAAAATAATTCGTTAGTGGTTCTATCGATTCTTCTCTTCTGTCTCCACCTACATCAATGGTTATTTTTTCTTCGGCCGTAATGCTTTCCATAACACCGATGGACCATCCCGTTTTGGTCTTTCCACTGACTTTGGCCGAACCAATAATGGAAGTGAAATCGGGACGATTGGTAAAGGCATCGTCTACAACGCTGACACCTCCTTGAGGGCTGGCGCCGATCCTTCTTGAATAAAACAGATTATCTGCATCGTAGCCACCACCTGCTTCGGAACCGGTTACCTGGAAATCAAAAAGGTTATTATTTTCTACAAAGAACGGTCGTTGTTCATTAAAAAAAATCTGAAATCCATCGAGATTCAATTGGGATGGATCGGCTTCAACTTGTCCGAAATCCGGATTTATGGTAAAGTCAAGTGTGATGTCGTTGGTGATTCCCACTTTGCCATCGATACCGTAATTTATATCCGTATCCGAGCCGTCTGAAAATGGATTGTCAGGATCATCTTCAAACGTATTCAAACTGGCAAGCAAATAAGGTTGAATTTCAACTTGACGTTTGGGTTTGATCCCCTTGATGCCCTTTAGCGTACCAAAATTGCTCACCCAACCGCTGGCATTTCGGGGAATCCATTGCCAACTGCTGCGTTCGTCTGCACCAAAATCTCGTCTTTGAATTTGAATGCCCCAAAGCTGTTCTTCCTGATTTCCAAACCGCAATTGGCTGAACGGGATCTTTACTTCAGAGGTCCACCCCAAGCTATCGATGGACGTCCGGTGATACCAGATCGGATTCCAATTTGAATCCCAATTGTTTCCGTTGTTGGTAATGAATTCATCACCCTTCACTCCAGATACAGACGACGTAAAAGAGAAGGCAGTATTTTTATCACCAAAACTGCCAATATTTACTTCAATCCAATCTCCAGGAAAATTGTCTCTTCTGCTTAATCTATTTTCAATTCGATCAATGTTCTCGTGAAAGCAACGGAAGGCGAAGTATAGGTGATTGTCATCGTATACGATTTTGAATCGCGTTTGCCGTTCGGGTTCATCGCCATTATTCGGTTGATTTACAATAAAATCAGTTTGCCATTCGACAGCATCCCAGCACGCATCGTCAAATTTGGCATCGATTTTTGGCGCGTCAGTGATTTTTTTGGTAGTGTACGTACGATGTTCAACAACTGGAGTTTCATCGGCTTCCTCTTCATTCTGACCGAATAAAGCACTGCACGAAAGAAGTAGACATAAGAATTGTAGTAGATAGAGTTTGGCTCTCATTTAGTATTAGCTTCTAAGAAGATTAAATTATCAAAAATATATGCGAATGTGGGTGTTTTATAGACCAAAGTATCTATACGGTATACTTACTATAATATGATAACACTCAATTCACGATTATTTTAATCTTTTATTTTCTTCCACGAAAGACGTACTGTTTTCTACTTAGTTGCCTGATAGCAATTTTATTTTCTCTTATTTTTTTTAGTCGTTATAATTATTACTCCATTAGGAGCATTATATTTTTTCAAGGCTTGCTCTCCTTTGACCACGTTGATGCTTTCAATATCATCGGGGCTTAATTTCTTTAGCAAAGTTTGGTTGGAATTATTTCCGTCAATAATTACCATAGGACCCTTTCCTTTAACATCATCATCTGTTATTTTTATCTTGGTTTCTATTTTCTCAACCAACTTCTTTTTTGTGGTGATAAGGACAACTCCATTCTTTGCATTGTATTCTTCTATTGCCTTTTCTCCTTTAATCACATTAATAGACTCAATTTGGTCTTTATCCAACAACTCCATCGGGAAATCAAATTTTTTTCCATCAACATAAATGTCAGGATCTGCACCTTCTTTCACTTTGACATGAATGTTTTCTTTTATCTCAATATCGTTTTGCTTCTCTTGTGCCTGAATCAAAGAAATTGATTGTAATAGTATAAATGCAGTTAGTATTAAATCTTTCATTTTATAAGTGTTTGCTAATAAAAATATTTATTGTTGATGGATTAATAATTTGATGTTGTATAAACAACTATCATGTCATTCTCATAGATAATCGTTTGCTCCATTTCTTGTTGGACGTTATTGGAAAACATGTTTCTAGCTTGATTTAACAAAGCCTCTTTTTCGGAGTAACTGAGTTCTTCTTGCCCCGGATTTATTGTAAAAAAACCAACGAATAGTAGAATTGAAGCCGATACCGAAATAATTGAAGTATATAGCCTTCGTTTTTTTGTTGTTTTGTTTTGAAAAGATTTCCACAATTTATCATTAAGATTTTCCGGAGGTTCAGTTTTATTATTTTTTACAAAAGTTGACCATGCTTGCAATGAAGGGTCAATGTTTTTTATGTGGTCAAACAAAAACAGTTCTTCCTCTATTGTACTTAAACCATTCTTATACTTTTCAATCAATTTTTCAATTTCTTCACTTTTCATAGCTATAAATTTTCTTTAGCGCTGTACTTAGCTTTTTTCTCGCTCGTGATAATAGTACTCTTACATGTTCAATTTTTAGTTCTGTAGCAGCTGCTATTTCTTTAATCTCATAGCCGTCCAATGCGCGCATTATGATGACTTCTCTTTGTCGTTCCGGCAGTTCTTCTAGAATTTTTCTAATTGTATTATTTAATTCTTCCCATTCCAAATATTCATGTTGGTATTCAAATTCAATCGTTTTAATATGTAAATGGGAATAGTCGATTTCCTTCTTTCTTTTTCTCAATACATCGATACAATAATTACGGGCTGTCAAGAATACAAAACCTGTAATATTTGGATGTTGACTGATTTTGTAGCGTTTGATCCATAGTTTCATCATTATTTCTTGTATTGCATCTTCGGCGTTTGCACTATTACCAAGCATTCGTGCGACCATTGGATACAATCGCTCAGAAAGTGAAAAAACGTTACGTCGAAATTCAGCCTTATTCATTCTTTTGATATAACGGCAAAATGTGTATTGGCATAACAAGAAAAAATGGATTCTTTGCAGAATTTTACCTATTCATTCCAAATACAAGAGTCCCAATTTCTGTAGAAAGATTTATCGTTTTTGACCTTTTCGGTTAATTGACCGAGTACTTCATCATTTATCTCAGGATGAGAAATTAGTTCTTCGCTTTCTCCCCAATAATGATGGATAAACAAAATTCCTAATTTCTCATTCAACAAAATTAAATGCTCTTCGTCAAAGCTCCGATGTTCATCGTAGTAGTACTTAATAATGTTGAAATTTTCTTCTCCTACTTGAAATGACTTTTCATCCACCTTGGTTATATTGTACGACACAGAGTCGCGTTTGATAAAATCTTTACATCTTTCATTTTTTTGAAACATATAGTCCAAACTATATGTCCTTCCTCCTTCATAAGTGAATTTATATCTGCAGATGTAGATGTGCTCATCAACGACAAGAGTAGGATATGATGATCTAAGCTTTTTTAATACTTCACCACTTCTATTGATTTTTATAAATGCTAAAGATTCTTCCTTATTGATCCATTTCATTTTTTGATTACAACCAAAAAGCAACAATAGGAGCACCAATCCTAGATGAAGTTGATAATTGAAATACTTGAGGATCATATTTTTACTAATTATTTTGCTCTTTGCTTCACTGCCATACTTATATTTTTGTATTCGGCGGACTCAACGTTTAGCATAATAACACGGCGACCACTTCGCTGATTTTCTACATTGAATTAACTGATACAGCTCACAGTTGATTAGTTAGATGGTCTTTTTTAAAACTGAATATTAAGACATCAATTCAAGAAGTTGATTGATTCTAACCACTCCAAGTATTAGCGATCCGAATGCAAATATCAATGCACAAAACCCAGCAGCGAAAAACATTGTTCGCACACCTCCAGAATTAATTCTCGTAACACTAAAAGCTCCAAATCCCATTATTATAAACGCCAGAAAACTACCAAAAAGTAAATTCTTTTCCTTTAGCAGTATTATGTATTCCCTCAGAATTAGATCCGTCACATTTGCTTTCATTTCTAAGAATACGATATAGTCTAAATTCTTGAATTGTAGCCCTAAGAGTGGTAAAAACATATCCAT
>JBCCVV010000342.1:0-5793 GCA_039194925.1 Bacteroidota bacterium | reverse complement strand
TGCATTTGTATAGGATAGCTCCAATGCTTTCTTATTTTGGATATTGATCAACTCGCGGGTATATGGCTTTGGCAGAGCTAGTATTCTATCCCCATTATAATAGAAGGCGTTATCTTTTCTGTAGTGAAAAAATATATTATTTCGTTCATCCTTCCATATCAGGATTCGCTGAGAATTATCCAATTCTGCGAAACTACAGTACTCCTCTAAACTCAATAGCTGCGAAGATGTACTGTTGTAGATCTGCAATTGATCCCATTTGTCAAATCTTGTTCTTGGTCTGGAAATTTTCAACCACAGATTATCGTGAACATCAATTTTAAAATTGTCAATCGGTAGATTTGGGTCAATGTTTATGGTTTCAAAAGCCGTGCCGTTGAATTTCACCATGCCTCTGCGTGTGAGAATCCAAATATTGCCATAACTGTCTACATCAATATCCTTGATATACTCATCCGGCAATCCGTGATCTTTGGTAAATATTTCAGCAACATGTTCATAAGACTGAGAATAGGCTCCACTCCAGATTCCTAACAAAACGAAGGAGAAAAGGTAAATGATCAAATTTTTAAGAGATATAAAAGAATTGATTGACATTTACTTCACTTTTGCAAATTTATCGAGCCTATATAAAAGAAATAATGAATAAGCAATGAAATTACATTTTTCCGGCAATTTGCATAAATAATTGCTGGGAACGATATAAATCAACTGATACTTGCCATTCACACCTCTTTTTAAGATGTTCACCACGTCACTATGTTAAAGTTGGATAAACCTTTAGAACTTGTTATAATTACCTGATACCTTAGAGATTATAATCCTTCCATAGGATTGAGTTTTGTGTGAAGTGATTATACAGTATATATAAGACATTCTGTTGAGAATGAATGGACAGGCAGGAAGGTGCCTTACCACCTTTCTGCTTTCATTTTATACCACACTCACCGCACTTGAAAAAGGATTTCCAAATTTATAGGACCGACACTTCACTATCTTTTCATCCGGCTTTTATTCCTTGAGTTGCAACACCCCAAAGATGTACTTTAGTATAATTGCCATTCGCTACCGTATTGATTAAGCTATTTTGCTATTATTGCTGTCTAAATCAAACCTATGAGTACAAATACAAAAGACAAAAATCCGATCATCAATCTTGCCGATTTGGAGTACTTTGCTCCATTTGATGGCTTGAAGGCAAAGCTTTTCCATACAGATGAACAAACGTTTTCGTTCTGGGAGATTGAAAAAGACGCTGTACTACCAGAGCACAAACACATAAATGATCAGGTAAGTATCGTGACAAAAGGGATTTTGGCGTTCACTATTGATGGGGTTACCACCCACTTATCGCCGGGGATGGTCGCACATATTCCTTCGAATACGCTTCACTCTGCGGTGGCTCTTACGGATGTAGAAGTGACCGATGTATTTCTTCCCATACGAGAAGATTTTCCGAAGTAGTGAAAGAGAAAGATCAGATTAAAGAAAAGAGATCAAAGTAGTGCCTTTACATGCCTAAATTACCTGAAAAGTATCAGTTTTTAGATCTATCCGATTATGGCAGAGCTCCAGCGAAATGGTTGGCGACTCGGTTAAAATACACGCCTGTTACTGCAATTCATATGACAACGGCCTTTATCGTAGCAGGTGTTGTAGCTATTGCCTGTATTCTGAACGAGCAACGGTTGCTTGCCGCTCTTTTTTTGATTCTAAAATCCGTTTTGGATGCAGCAGATGGTGAATTGGCCAGGATTAAAAATCAACCCTCCTACATCGGAAGATATTACGATTCCATTGCAGACATTATATTGAACTTCTTTTTCCTTCTTTCAATTTGGCACATCACTGATAGCACATTTTACTACATGCTATTGGCTTTTATTGGTATTCAATTGCAAGGCACACTTTACAATTATTACTACGTGATTTTACGGAATACATTCCATGGCGATAAAACCAGCAGAATATTCGAAAATTCCGCACCCGTTGCACTAAAAGGTGAATCGCAACGAGTGGTTAATATTTTCTTTCATAGCTACAATTGTCTGTATATCGCTTTCGACAAGGCCATCTACTATCTTGATCCCAAAGCAAGATTCAGCAGATTATTTCCCAATTGGTTTATGACCTTGCTTTCAACTTTCGGACTCGGATTTCAGTTGCTTATTATGAGTATATTCTTGATTTTCCATTGGGAAGAACATATAATTCCGTTTTTCATTGGATATTCCACATTCATTTTTATATTTATCACCATAAGGCGAACTTTTCTTTAGAAAGTAGTATTGTTTTAGAGTAGCTATTGAAATGAGAAAAAGTTAAAATCAACGCGCAAGTAGATGAGATAGTCGCAGAAAATTACACGAAAAACATATCCTTATGAACTACACATTACAAATAAAAGAGGTCCAGCAACAGCTCAAAGAAAATTCAGACTCAATAATTTGGTCACAAAAAGCAAGCACGAAATCTAGTTTTTCATTTCGGATGCTTCAAACCTTTGGTATTGTGATCATCATATCAACTTATATGATATTTGAAAGTATAGATGGATTATCGGCTGCTGGTATAGCCTTGTTTTCATTGGTAGCCGTGTTGGTTGCATTTAGAATTTTGTTTTACGAAATTTTGAAAACCTATGTTTTTGCTACTATAGTCTACTCCATCACTCCAAATCATATCACGTTTGAATGGGGTTATTTCAAAAAGAAGAAAATAGATATCCCTTTCAAGGAGATTACAGCCATCAATTTGGTGGGGTATCAAAACAAAAACTATTCTACCATTCACTTTGGCACCTCGAAGGCCTATGAAGATATCCTAAGGGTTGATTTCAAAGATTTCGATTCAAGACCACACATTACTTTTGAAAAAATAAAAGAGGGGCAAAAAGTCTATGACCTATTGCAATATCTTAAGAATTCAGCGCATAACAGATGATTTTAGCATAGCATAGTTTTGCAGGCTTTTTATTTGTAAAATTAAATGAGCCGCTGTCCCAACACAAATTATGGATTGTCTTTACTTGATTTTTATGTAATATCTTTACCGCATATTCTGTGATCATTCTATGAATGCCAAATTCTTTTTTACCCTACTGATCCTTTTTACAGTCATTTCTTGTTCGGAAGATATTCCGCAATGATTTTTGTGTTTATTGCTATCCGGCGAACTTTTCTCTGAAAAGTGCCATTTTTTTCAAAAAACTAATTAAGTTTAACGAAGGCCAAGGTTAATATACCGCAGGACTGGATTCAAGACGACAACATCTAAAAAAAATATCGAATGTACCAATCATTACAGATAAGTGAGATCCAAGAGCAGCTCAAAAAGAATTCAGATTCAGTTATTTGGTCGCAAAAAGTTAGTACTAAAGCAAGTCTTACAAAACGTATTATTCAGACACTTGGTAGCGTGATATTTATTGTTCTTTTCAGTTTGATGAAAAGTATTGACACCATGTCCACAGTTAAAATATTATGGCTTTCGATAGTAGCATTATTGTCTTGGTTTGTTATTGGGTTTTACGAAATTTTGAAAACCTATGTTTTTGCCACCATAGTATATTCAATAACTCCAAATCATATCTCTTTTGAATGGGGGTATACCAAAAAGAAGAAAATCGACATCCCTTTCAAAGAAATTACGGCCATCAATTTGGTGGGATATAGAGACAAAAATTATTCTACTATTCACTTCGGCACATCTAAAGCGTATGAAGATATTCTAAGAGTAGATTTCAATGATTTTGATTCAAGGCCGCACATCACTTTTGAAAAAATCAAAAATGGACAGAAAGTCCATGATCTGCTGCAATACTTAAAAAATTCGGCTCATAACAGGTAAAATTAAGAGTGACTTAAGGCTGACGAAGAATGCCAAAAAGCATTTTTTAATTATAATTCGTTTAAAAGACTTCAATATCTTTGCGGTGAATTAAGTAACCAATTTATGACTACAAGGTTCTTTTTTATTGCCATAGCGCTCTTCTTAATCGTCGCTTGTTCGGATGATACTCCTGTGTATACAAATGAATGGGATGAAGATGTCTATCGTTTTGGCAAAGAACTTAAGGACAAGCATGTTGATCTCTTTTTCAACATTTCTGAATCAGAATTTGATTCTCAAATCAACACTCTTCGGGCAAACTCCGGACTCTGGACCGAAGATAAAATCCTATTCGAACTGTCCAAAATCATCAGTCAAATCGGTGATTCACATACGCAGATCGTTTTTGGTTCAAAACTTCCATTGTATCCTTTCCGTCTGCAACTGTTTGATGATGGAATTTTGTTAATCGAAATAGAGTCGGGAAAGCAAGAATATCTTGGTAAAAAGATTCTAAGCATCAATGATACCACAATTGAAGATGTTATCGATAAATTCAGAAAGGTAATTTCTTACGAGAATGAATCCAACTTTAAAAACCAAGTAGTACTCTTTATGCTCCTTGCTGATTATTATCATCAACTTGAAATAAGCGATTCACCTTCAGAAATCACTTTGAATTTTGAAGATGGAACTCAAACCACAATTCAAGCTCAAAACGTAGAGCGCGCACAAATTCAAACACCTACTACTCCCCTTTTCCTTAGAGATGCAACTACATTTTATTGGTTTGAAGAATTACCAGAGCACCAAACACTTTTCATACAGTACAATGCATGCAGAGAGCGCGACGAACTCTCTTTTCAATCTTTTACGAATCAAATTACAAATCGAATCAATGACGATACCAACATTCAAGAAATAATCCTAGATCTAAGACATAATGGTGGAGGCAATTCATCAATTATGCTGCCTTTAATTGATGCATTGGACGAAATGATTAATACCGGTCGTTTTTCAGAATCTGAAATTCACCTGATTATTGGACGTAAGACTTTTTCTTCAGCTATCTTAAACACATTAGAAATTAAAGAAAAAATCAACCCAATTCTATACGGTGAATCTTCCGGCGGCAAACCCAATCACTACGGCGAAGTCAAAACATTTCAATTGCCCAATAGCCGACTGACCATTACGTATTCTACCAAATATTTCACCCATTCGGATAACGAAGAAGACTCAATCCATCCCGATGTACCCATTGGTTATTCTTCTGAACATTTTTTGAATGGCCTGGATCCTGTGGTTGAAGAGATACTAAAGATTTGAAAGATTAGAAAATTGCAGTATTAATCATTTTTCTTTGTCAATGTTTCTTTAGTATGTTCCATCCCCATAGTCCTCAGCGCCTTTTCAGTGCTTCTCCGTGAAATTCCCCGTGTCCTCAGCTCCTGCTCCACTATTCTCCATTAATTTCCCCGCACCCTCAACTCCCCATCCATTCCTATTCCATCTCAGTGATCCTAAGCGCCTTCTCAGTGCTTCTCCGTGAAATTCTCCGTGTCCTCAGCTCCTGCTCCACCCTCTCCGTGAAATTCCCCGCACTCTCAACTCCCCTCCATTCCTATTCCATCTCCGTGATCCTCAGCGCCTTCTCAGTGCTTCTCCGTGTAATTCCCCGTGTCCTCAGCTCCTGCTCCACAATTCTCCATTAATTTCCCCGCACCCTCAACTCCCCATCCATTCCTATTCCATCTCTGTGGTCCTCAGCGCCTTCTCAGTGCTTCTCCGTGAAATTCCCAATGTCCTCAGCTCCTGCTCCACCCTTCTCCGTTAAATTCCTCGTACCCTCAACTCCCCTCCATTCCTATTCCATCTCAGTGATCCTCAGCGCCTTCTCAGCACTTCTCCGTGAAATTCCCCGTGTCCTCAGCTCCTGCTCCACAATTCTCCATTAATTTC
>JBCCVV010000341.1:0-5848 GCA_039194925.1 Bacteroidota bacterium | reverse complement strand
GGAAGACAGATATAATACTATTATTGATTTATATTTTAATCAAAGAGAATTGGATTTCATTAAACAAGACCTGGAATTCCTCGCTGATAAGAAAACTGTTTTAAGAAAAATCCTGAATAATGAAGTGCAAGTTGATGTGGGAGATTGGATGGCCAACGAATCAGAGCTTTTCAAAATTCAATCGGATTCTATAGAATTGGAATTGAAAAGAAAAGAAATTTCTCTGAGGCTTTTGGGGCCGGATAGGTTGGCACCTCGTATAGAAGATTCAGATTTTATTGACGTGGAGCAGATTCAACAAATGGTAGCTGAGATATTGGTGGATTCTCTTGATCATCCGGACGAAGGTCTGGCAAAGGCAGAAGAAGAGGTGGCACAGGCAGAATATCAATTGGAAGAAGCGGAAGCCAGAAAATGGTTGGAATTTGCGCAGATTCAATATCAATGGGATGATGATTTGCCTTTTCAGCGAGAGTTGTCTTTTGGGACGAGTATATCCCTGCCGAGTAAAGGAAATAATCGTGCAAAGAAGAATGAAGCTGTTTTGGAATTGCTAGAAAAGAATTATGAATTGAGGCTTGAGCAAGAAGAAAACAAGGAAGCGCTGATTTTGGATGAAGCGAAAATGTTAAGTCTAATTGAACAGTGGAAGTCGTTTCGGCAGATGAGGGAAGATCAAAAGTTGGAAGAAACGTATCAATCGTATTCGGAAAATCGGGTCGTATCGCCATTGGTACTTATTAATATCAAGCGGACAATGCTGGGGTATGATAAAAAGCAAATGGAGTTGGAAAAGGATATTTACGAAGTGTATATCGACATTTTGGCGAAAAAAGCTGCTTTTTTAAAGATACCGAGGAGGAATTATCTTAGGGGTTGAAGAGATTTTAAAGATTGAAAAGAGTTGAGAGATGGAGGCTGCGGAGTGGTTTCACTGAGATGCACTGAGAAGTCACGGAGTTGCACGGAGGTATTTTTGGGAAGTATTTTGTTGTGAATGAGGATAGAGAGTACGGAGTGGTTTCACGGAAAAGCACTGAGAAGTCACGGAGTTGCACGGAGGGGCCTTGGTAAGTAATCTGTTCAATTGTAGTTTAAAAATGAGTTAAAAACAATATTAATTGCTGATAAAAAATTGAGAAAATGAAAAAATTGTCTACGCTGTTATTATTATGCGGAATCGGCATTTGGGCATATGGTCAAGTGCATATAAATGAGTATTCTGCGGCCAACTTACAAAACTTTCTTGATAATTATAATCGAACGGAAGATTGGATTGAGCTGTACAACGACGGAGATGTGGATGTGAATTTGAGTGGATATCATTTGTCTGATAAATCTTCTAAGCCAGCGAAATGGGAAATTCCTGCAGGTACTATAATTCCAGCGAAAGGATATCTGGTCTTTTGGTGTTCAGGAAGAGATGAAGCTTGTGATGATAATGTATTTCATACAAACTTTAAATTGGCACAGACAAAGGACAATGAGACGTTGCTTTTTACAATGCCAGACGAAACCATAATTGACGAAATACCATTAGGACTTACCTTGGTTGAATCTTCATGGTGCCGATCCGTGGATGGAGGGGACGAATGGATGATTTGTACCAATCCAAGTCTTGGTAGCTCTAATAATGAAACAGATCAATTTGTACGCTACACAAATACGCCTTCTATGAGTGTAGAGGCAGGTTTTTACAGCAGCCCCTTTAGCTTGACTATAACAAACAATGACCCGGGAACGACATTAAGGTATACAATGGATGGAACAAATCCTACGGCTGCTTCACCAGAATATACCGATCCAATTCAAATATCTTCAACGACAGTGGTAAAGGCAATGTCATTCAGCAATGATCCCACAATCCTGGATGGTAAAATGGATTTTAATACGTATTTCATTGATGATGAATTTACTTTGGCGGTGTTTTCTGTTGCGGCAGACCGAGTACAAGAATTGGCAAATGGACAAGGTGCCATAATCCCAATCGGCTCTATAGAATACTTCAATACAGACAAAGAAAGAGAAGCAACTTCTTTTGGATCCCTTAATCGTCATGGTCAGGATTCATGGGCCTTGAATCATAGAAGTATTGACTGGGTTTCTCGTGATGAAATGGGATACTCAAAAGCAGTTGAAGCACCTCTGTTTTCGTTTTCGGATCGTGATGAATATCAAAAATTTATGTTTAGAAACTCAGGTGATGATAACTATCCAGCAAGTACTGATCCACAGCATTTTGGAAGCACACATATTCGGGATGAATATGTTCAGACCTTGGCTCGTGAAGGTGGTTTGAAGTTGGATACGAGAAGTGTGGAACGTGTTGTACTCTTTTTGAATGGCGATTATTGGGGTGTCTATGGTATGAGAGATAGACCCGTTGATCATGATTATACAGATTATTACTATGATCAAGGAAAATATGACGTGGATTTCCTTACTACTTGGGGAGATACTGAATTACAATATGGAGGTCAAGAGGCACTGAATAACTGGTATCGGTTGAGAGATTTTATTTTGGAAGAAGATATGAGCGTACCGGAAAATTACGAAAAAGTGACGGATGATTTGAATGTCGTGAGTTTGATGGATTATATGATTGTGAATTTGACGTGTGTAGCTTCGGATTGGTTGAATTATAATACCGGTTGGTGGCGTGGAAGAAATCCAGATGGAGATCATAAAAAGTGGGGATATATTCTTTGGGATTTGGACGCCACCTTTGATTATTATATCAATTATAGTGGGGTGCCTAATATCAGCCCGGATGCACAACCCTGTGATCTGGAAGCAATTTCTCTTTTTATGGATGGTTTTTTTGGAAATAACGAGGGAGAGGTAGGACCAGGATCTATTGTATGTGAAGTTGAAACCGACGGTAGCGAATGCCTTAGTGTTCTTAATGGTACAAGTCCTTACGATGGTTCGGATTCCCTATTCCTGATTGTCATCAACCAAGATCCAAGATGTTGTGAAGAGGGATGGGACGCAGTATGCCAGGCACAATACGATGATTTGGCTGTGGATCCTGATTATAGCAATTGCCCAAGTATTGTAGATGGTTCGTGTCCTTATCCACCAGATGACCCGATCATTATTTATATGTTTGGTGAAGGTCCATGGTGTTGTAACAATTGGTCGAATAATTGTCAGAACTTTTATGAGTTTATAGAAAACAGTGGTATTCCTCAGGGAGGAGTGGATGTAGATGGTAATGTAGGGATGCACGAAAAGATCTTCTTGAAGTTGTTGGATGAAAGTCCAGACTTCCGTCAGCTCTATTATTCCCGTCAGGCGGATCTTATGAATACCGTTTATTCCTGTGAGAATATGATGTCGACTCTTGATCGAATGTTGGCAGTAATAGAGCCTGAAATGCCTCGCCAGATAGAGCGCTGGGGCGGATCTTTGGGCGAGTGGCAGACCAATGTACAACGACTGAAAAATTTTATTATTCAAAGATGTGAGTTACTGGACGATGGTATGGTCAACTGTTATGATTTGACTGGCCCTTATGATATTACCTTGATGGTGGAGCCTGATGGAGTGGGAGAGATCGATCTGAATACGCTGGACATTGAAGAGTTCCCGTGGTCAGGTGCCTACTTTGGCAATATGGAGAATAAAATCAAGGCACGTGCTTTTGAAGATGATTATGAATTTAGTCACTGGAAAACTACGTCTGGTTCTTTGATCTTGCCTTCGGAACAAGACAGAAGAGCAACCATTCAATTGGAGACGCAGGATACCTTGACTGCTGTTTTCAAATTAACTACTAGCGTAGAGGATATACCTGAGGGAGTATCTTTAAAAGTTTATCCAAATCCTTCATCTGGAATCGCGACGGTGAAGTATGAATTGGAAAAACCAATGGATATCAAAGTAAGTGTCGTAAATATGATGGGACAAGTTATTATGCAGTTGCCTTCTCAGAATGTAAAACAAACGGCAGGTGTTCATAATTTGGAAATTGACCTTACGCAAATGGGAATTACTTCTGGAATGTATCTTGTAAAGATGAAGGCAGATCAATATGAGATTACCAGAAAACTATCTGTTCTAAGATAAACTGAATTATAAAGAATCGAGCCAGGTAACAAGCCTTTCCGTTTCCTATAAAATACAAAAAGAGCTTCCAATCGTTATGGAAGCTCTTTTATTTTTTGGCTATAATAAATGGCCAAATTCAATATGGGAAACAATAAATACCAAGACTTTACCAGAGTCTCAATATATCTTTAAGTGTTTTTATTAATTGTTTAAAATTAATTTCCAAACAGCAGAACTTCCGTTGAGTTCATGTATTCGGATCAACAAATATTAAGTTGCAAATTGAATGCCAAAAAATAAAAATGTAAGCTACTTTACATATAAAGTGGAAGGTGGAATGTATTTCAATTTTGAGCTCTGAAATTTTCATTGTTTTTATTCAATTTTTAGGCCTTTGGGCCATGATTTTTTGGCAAAAGCAGACTTCTGAATAAATACTTTCGCCGAATTGATATCTTAGAGGATAATTTAAACTCAATTTGGGATTACATTTTGTTTAGAAGTGTCTAGGTTCAATGCTCAATCAAATCTGATAGAGTAATGCTTGAAACAATAAATTAACTTTAGCGCTATGATTATTGCAGGAGTAATGTCGGGAAGTTCTTTGGATGGTTTAGATATCGCTATCGTTCAATTTGGCGATGGATATGAATGGCAAATGCTATGGTGTAAAGATTATGCTTATTCAGAGGTTTGGGTAGAACGATTGAAAGACTACTCAAAGCTTTCTGCTTCGGATTACATCAAACTCAAATTTGAATACAGCAAGTATATTGGGAATTGCTTGCAAGATGTACTGGAGGAGTATGGAAAACCTCTGGACTATGTGAGCTTCCACGGGCATACGTTAATGCACTTGCCAGAAGATGAAATAACCGAACAAATTGGAAATGGGGGAGTGATTGCTGCTTTATTAGATATCCCAACCCTAACAGATTTTAGAATTCAAGATGTAATAAAAGGTGGTGTTGGTACTCCTTTGGCTCCATTAGTCGAGTCAAAGTTATTTCCAAATTATGATTATTATGTGAACCTTGGTGGAATTGCTAATATAACTCATGTCGAAGACGCTAAGGTAAGATCAGCTTACGATATTTGCCCATGCAATCAGGTTCTAAATCATTTCGCCAATCAATTGGGCCAACCCTATGATAAAGATGGAGTAATCGCCCGAAGTGGACAACGAGTACTTGAATTGGAAAGTGTGCTCAACGCCATGCCATATTTTGCTCAAGCTGCTCCAAAATCTTTGGATAATAATTGGATCCAGAATGAATTTTTGCCTGAATTTCCAGCTGGAACGCCCGAAGATTTACTCTTTACCTACACCAATTGGATGGCCTCTTGCATTGCCAATGAAATTCCGAAAAGTGATAAGGAAACTTCGCTATTGGTTTCTGGAGGAGGAGCCCATAATACCTATTTCATGGACTGCTTAAAAGGACAATTGGATCAAAACAATTGTACCCTAGTCATTCCTGCCAAAGAAATCATTGATTATAAAGAAGCAATTCTGATGGCGCTCATGGCCAAGGAATATTTGCAATCCAAGCCAAATGTATTTAGTGCTGTAACAGGAGCCAGCTCCAATAGTGTTGGTGGAGCCCTGCACAAGGTATTATCCTCGTGATGTATTTATAATGCAGTAGAAATTCCAAATTACTATTAACCTTCATCGGCACGCACATGAAAGTACTCCGTCATTTTTTGGATCGTTTCCTCTGTTTTAGGATTGTCCATTACTATTTTTCCTTTCTCAAGTATTACAATTCGATTACAGACATCAGCAACGTGC
>JBCCVV010000340.1:0-5867 GCA_039194925.1 Bacteroidota bacterium | reverse complement strand
TTTGTGATTAAGAACCTTCTTAGGTACGATAGACCAAATTCCAAAAAGGAAACCCGATAATCGCCAAAAGTCTGTTCTTCGTTTACGACTAAAAAATTCATATCCCCAGCAATCATATTCCCACAACCCCAAACGTTATTACCACATGAAAATCACCTGCCACTTACTTCTAGCGATATTTTGTCTTTCCTTCACGCCATGCAAAGCCCAATCCTATTTCAAAAATAGCTTAGAGCTAAATTCAGATTTTGGACTATCGACGAATCTCGATTCCCGAGGTAGATTTGGTACATTTACCTTTTCCGATTTACTTTTGATAACGGAGCAAAGCTCTGTACGAACCAGAAATTACAGCATTGGGTATACCAGACTTTTTAATCGGTTTAATGGTTTAAAACTATCCATAGGACGTAGCGTTTTCGGTTTTAGCTATCAAGGTATTTTTGTCGTAAACGAAGAACAGACTTTTGGCGATTATCGGGTTTCCTTTTTGGAATTTGGTCTATCGTACCTAAGAAGGTTCTTAATCACAAAAGATGCAGTATTCTTATTTGAGCCAGGCATTCGTTACTATTCCGATCCATTCGTACGAAACGGTTTGTTAAGTATATTCTTTAAGAACTCATTATCAACATCTCTGTACTCTGGCATTGAACTTCCTCTAAACAACAATAACATTTTTTTGAATGCGGGCATACAAGTAAAGCTTCCATTAAGTCGATATAATCATGCCTTCGGAGATTCTTCTCCTTTTAGACCTATTTTTGTGGGAATCAAACTAGGGATCAATATACAATTTGGCAGGTCCTCAGATTGAGCCAAAATCTTAATCACTCAATTACCAAAAGTGGCCGTTGCTCAATATTTTGCAGTTTATATTCTCGTGCTGCCCCATGGTTTAAACCTTGCCCCTTTTCAGTTCAAAATACCAATGTTCCAACTAAACAACTTTACCACTAAACAACTTTACCACTAAACAACTCAACCCTATAAAATTCAATTAACTTTTCATTTTTCATTATTAATTATTCAGATACGTATCTCTTTCATACTTTTACATTTACAGATATAGTTAATTAATAATACTTAGCTACTCCATTGAATCGTTTTGCATATTCCTGATTGGGAAAAAGGCTTAAATATGAAGAAGAAAACAATATCCTCAGTACTTTCTCTGCTCACCATACTACTTTCTGTGACTGTATCTCACACGCAGGAAACTGCTTTTTACAACAACACGTTTGAAAATTATACTCAAGGAAAATCCTATTTCGAGCAAGAATTGTACGGACTGGCCATTGAAAAACTTGAGATATTCCTCAATCAAAATCGTTTGCTACCAGATGCAGATTCAGATGCCATCTATGATCTTGACGCCCAATCCATGTATAGAATAGCCGCATTAAGATTGCAACTTCCGGAAGCCGAGTCCAATTTGGCAAATTTCATCTCTGCAAATCATCCCAATCCATTGCTAGTGGATGCGATCTTTGAAATGGGAGATTATTACTACAATGAAAAGCAATATGCTCGATGCATTGAATACTACGAGATGATCGACATTGACGCCATTCCAGAAATAAAGATGTCAGAATTGGTCTTTAAAAAAGGATATTGTCATTTTGTACGAAAGGAGTTTAATGAAGCACAATACAATTTTAGCTATACCAAAGACTTGCAAAATAGATTCTTCTACCCTACCAACTATTACTTCGGTATGTGTGAATACTTTGCCGGCAATTATGACCGTGCCGTAAAAAGTTTCCAACGGGTAGAAAACAATAATGTATATCAAGCACAGATACCGTATTACATTTCTCAAATTTATTTTGCGGAAGCGAGCTATGACAAGCTGCTCAACTATGGTGAAAATGTAATTCGACAACCCGGCACAAAAAAAATAAAAGAAATTCGTTTGCTTTTGGGACAAGCCTACTTCCAGCGCAACAATTACGAAAAAGCATTGCCTCATTTGGAGTTTTACGAAGAGAATACAGCTTCCCTGACCCTTGAAGAATTCTATCAGCTGGCTTTTGCTCAATATCAATTAGGATTCTGTGAAAAAGCTATTGATAATTTTCTGGAGATAAATTTAGAGGACAGCAAATTAGGTCAGGTGGTCAATTACTACCTAGCCGATTGTTACGAAAAGAGCGGAGATAAAACATCAGCAAGAGCAGCATTCAAAAAGGTGAGCCAAATGGATTATGATCGTGGAATGAAAGAAGAGGCCACTTTCAATTACGGGAAGTTATCCGCTGAATTGGGATTCGAAAGAGAAGCCATCAATATCTTAGTAAGTGTCACGGAAGAATCGCCTTATTATGAAGAGACTCAAAATATCATAAACGATATTCTTGTAAATACAGGGGATTTTGTAAATGCCATAGCTATTCTTGAATCTTTGCCTAAGCTCAATCGCAAATTAGAAGAAACGTATCAGAAAGTAGCATTCAACCAGGGGCTTCAATACTTGGCGGATGGCAAGATCAATAAGACGAAGCAAATGTTTACTAAATCAATTACGTATCCGCATGACATTTCAATTATTACTCAGATAGAATTTTGGCAAGCGGGATTTTTTGCCGATGAAGAAAATTATGAAGAAAGTCGATCTGCATACAATCGATATTTTGACTATGAAAAGCGATCAAAAGATCTGCCCGAGGAGGCACGTCCCTACATGGCAAGGTATTATAATGCCTATAATTATCTTAAGCTAGAAGAATATCTGTTGGCCGTGGATGAATTCAAAAAAACCATAGTTTTGATTAATCAAGATCAGGATGTAATCAAGACCGGAGCTATTGTGGATCGCGTATTGCCCGATGCATATCTGCGTGCAGGAGATTGTCTCTTTAAGAAAAACATGTACGATGAGGCAGTCACCTATTACGACCAGAGCATTTCAAGAAAAATAACCGGCTATGATTATGCCCTATTCCAAAGAGGATTGATCGAAGGTTTGGTGGGGCAGCCATTTGAAAAGATTCTGACCATGGAGGAAATGATACAAACCCATCCAGATTCGGACTATACAGATGATGCCCTGTTGCAATTGGGCGACACCTATCTTGCCGTGGGCAACCCCATTCACGCCGCAGATGCTTTCCAAACGTTAAGAACAGATTTTAAAGGCAGGTCAAACCTCATCAATGCCGCTAATCTTAAATTGGGATTGATCAACTATAATCAAGGGGATATTGAAGGAGCATTGGCGTATTATAAGAGCGTTTTCGAAAACAATCCAAACCCAAAAGAATCGCAGGAAGCTTTGGTATCGATTCAGGAAATTTATATTGATGATCTTGGCAAGACAGATGAATACTTCAATTTCTTACAAACGATTCCGGGTTATGAAATTACTGCCTTTAGCAAAGATTCCTTGAATTATAGGATTGGTGAGATCCAATATCAAAATGCAAACTATGAGAAAGCAATCACCGCATTTGATGACTATCTTAAAACATATAGCAAAGGGTATTACCGACTAGAAGCAAGATACTATCGCGGTGAATGTCATTCGTTGCTAAAAAATTATAGTAAAGCACTGAGAGACTACGAGGCAATCATTGCAGAAGGCATCAGTGATACGTATGAGCGATCACTAAAAAAAGCAGCGCTCATCAGCTATAACCACAGTCAGAATTTTGCAAAAGCATTGAACTATTATAAACTGTGGGAAACTCAAACCGCTGATCCCGAAGATAAATACCAGGCACAATTGGGAGCAATGAGAAGTGCCTTCCGCCAAAGCAATGATAATGAAGTGATTACTTATGCAAATAAGGTCACTACAAATACTTTGGTAACGAAAGATGAAAAATCAACCGCTTTGTACTATTTGGCCAAAGTCTCCTACAAAAAGGGACAATTGGAGCAAGCTACTTTTGCCTTCAATCAAGTTTCCAGCTTATCGAACAACAACCAAGCAGCAGAGTCAAGATATATGCTGGCAAGGATTCTTTTGGATGAATCCAAACCAGATGAAGCAGAAACAGCTGCAAATGCTGCCAATGAGAAAAATTCAAATTATCCTTTCTGGATTGCAAAGAGCATTTTATTGCTTGCCGATATCTACATCTTAAGAGACGACCTTTTAAATGCCAGAGCTGCAGCAGAAGCCGTAGTGGAAAACTTCAAAACGGACGAAAACCTGGTCAGAGAGGCAAATGAAAAGCTGGCTCAAATCACGCAAAAAGAGATAGAAAGCAATAGAATCAAGTTGGAGAATCCAGATGGCACTTTAGAATTGGATACTACTGGAAATTAAAAAATAAGGATGTCCATGCTTGCCCTAAACAAGTTATCGAATCGATGAAAATAAAAATGAAGATGAAAAATCTTATTATTACAATACTACTCTTTATTCCTGTACTATCAAATGCCCAGGATACGTTGATCACCGAAAGTGATACCATCATCACCAATACGGGAATCATCGAGGTAGATCAGGTTGAAGTCATCAAGGCGTTTGAAGCCAATTTGGAAGATGCCAAGAGAATATACATTCAGCCAAAAATAAAGCCTGTCATCCCTGTCGATAAGACATACAATTACGATATCACCATAGTACCGTTAAGAATTGACTATCCCGATCCTATCATCAAACCATTGGCCATGAATCCTGATCCTCCTAAATCAAGCAAGAACTTTTATTCTCGGTTGGGTTATGGCAACCTCAATTCACCATATGCAGACATCTCTTATTATGGTCAACGGGGGGATGAACTGGAATACGCAATTTCGGGACATTACTTCGCTGCAGAAGATGTGGAAGAAATTCAGTTCAGAAAATTCTCTGAGTCAGAATTAAATATCAATGTAGGCTATCGACTTGGAGAAAATCACAAACTTACATTTGATTTTAATGGCGGATACGATCTGCGAAATTTATATGATACCGCTTTTGTCAATACTGAAGAAATCCTGTCTGAAGACGAAGTGCGAAGAAATATCTTAACTACAAGGGCCAGGATTGGAATAAGTAATATTGAAACCACAGACGGCAATTTTAATTATGGATTGGGATTATCCGGACAACGTATCCAGTTCAGAAAAAATCTGGAATATTCAGAAAATGGATTTGGAATTGATCTTTTTGTGGAAAATCAGATATCATCCACCTTTACACTTTATGTTGAAGGTGATGGCGCTCTTCATTCCATTTCTTATGCCTCTGGTGAATCCAGAAATAGAAATGCATTTACGGCAAATCCAGGATTGCGGTTTACAGTCGGTAATTTTCAATTGGATGCTGCGGCTGATATTTTTATCGATGACAATCAGACCAGTCCATTTGCGGATATTGAAGCCTCTTATAGCTTCTTGGATAATAGCTTGCGACTATATGCTGGTGTGGATCAGGTAGCCTTTGGAAATACACTTTGGAACCACTACCAAAACAACTCTTTTGTAAATGGATTTATTGAAATCGACAAGACTAGTCTTTCCAAACAATACTATGGTGGATTATCGGGAAAACTTAGAGATTTCCTCAAATTCAATTTCAAAGGTGGATATTCGGATATATCAAATCAGTTTTATTATGAAAACACCCCTGTTTTTCGCTTGATTCCGCAGTATACCGATATCACGAATGTTTTTATCAACGCCAATATTGAATTCAATCTTAGTGAAACTATTGCGCTTGGCGCCAATGTAAATCAAAATTTCTATTCTGTGGAAGAATTAAATCGTTTGCCCAATACACCTGAATTTAGATATACCGCTTTTTCAAAGATCAAATTATTAGATAATAAGCTGACCTTTTCAACTGACCTTAACCTTATGGACAAGATTTCATTTTTATCCGATAATGGGGAAGAAATATTGGGGAACAATCAATTGGATCTAAGTATAGGAAT
>JBCCVV010000339.1:0-5888 GCA_039194925.1 Bacteroidota bacterium | reverse complement strand
TTTTAGTGCGGATAGATGCCTATGACATCTATCCGCATATACATGCTTTTTTATTTATAGTCCCGTAGGATCAAATCTTCGATTCACTCCAAACCACTTCACCGTCTTCTCTACTCCCAAATCAGGGGCCGATATATGGAAAATATACACCCCACTCGCCACCGGTATCCCCCGGTTATTCGTTAAATTCCACTCTATCGCTGGCTCTATTTGGGATTCTACCAACGCTGGGTTTATCCCTCCATTCCGCGAAGGCATCGCATCTCTTCTAAACTGCTGGATAAACTTCCCATCCAACGTATAGATCGTCACTACCGCGCGTGGTGGTAAATTCGTCACCTTTACTATATTCTCAAACTGACTCTGCTCATAGGAAGAATACGCATAGTATGGGTTCGGTACCACTCGTACATTATCCAGCGCATTCGAATATTGAGCCTCTTCTACATCCTGTGCCTCCACTCCCGCAAATTCAAACTCATACACCGGTAACCCACCTACTGCCTCAAACAAAGACGCTCTTCTTAAATTCGGACTATCCAACTCCCGGTTGAACGGATTCGTAACCCGCAACTTAAACGTCAAATCATTCGGAATCAATCCTTCTTCCAAGGACAATAACGGCTCCTGAGGTATCGGCAAGGCCGTCCATGTGATAAAGGATAACGCCTCTACCTGATTCAATATTCCTCCCGCACTCAACAAGTCATGTAACGTCTCACAGCCATCATATTCCTGTCGCGTAACATACACATAATGCTGGCCTCCCAAGATATTGTTATAAAATCCTGCTGGAATAAATGGATTGAAATGGAACAACTGAGTACTTGGATTCCAGATCATATCATTGCCTACATTATTACTCCCTACTACCTGGCCATTTACTTGACTCGCCAACGTGTCATTTTGCTCATTAAACACCGAATTCTCTCCAAAAAAGATATTCAAGCGCTCTCCCGTCTCTACATCTATCGCATAACCCGGGAAGTAACTCATTCCTTCTCCCTCTATCTCATTCCCATTCTCGTCTATGGAATTACCCGCTCGCAATTCAAATTGGGCCCGACTATCCGTAGTCGCATATCCTCCCTGCAAATAATCCGGTACTGCTGTCTCTACTACTACACATTTACTCCACTTTGTCCTATCTGAGGTAAATACTATATCTACATTGTTGATATCCTTTGCTCGTAGACGTGGCGGATTCAAACTCGTAGCAAAACCCTGGTTCTCCTTCCATCCCGCTGTTAGGTAAGGAATGTCAGAACTCTCCCATCTCGCATTTACAAAAGGTATGAAATCCCCTTCTCCTATTCTCGATAATCGATTGTCCGGATCTACCTCATCATCCAAATTCGCAAAGGAGTGTACAAAGACGGATGCGTCATCATCCACTTCTACTTCTAGTCCCTGAAACGGGGGAACCGCATTCCACCAGTTCGATTCTGATATATCCGCATACTCCAATACTTGGGCGATCGCTCCATTCTCATCATCAAATTGATCCCCTGGTTCACCTACCTGGTTCACCGCTATTGAGAAGCCCTCACCATAGATGATTTGCTCATTAATTTCTTCTATCGTTTTCTCCGATGTAATCACCTCATTCGTTGATAGATTCGTCAACGTCCACTTCGCTCCTGGTCTGATCAACTTCGTATTGGACGTACTGTCATTATACTCTCCTACTATCTCCAATCGATATCTGCCATCTTTTATATTCAAAGGATCGATTACTTTTGGATTGATTGGGCCATTTCCTGCTTTGTAGGGGATTACACCGTTAAATGTTGTATCAAATAGAATTTCGTCCAACTCTTCGGCCGTAAGATCCATATCCAATGCATTGAATCCCGTTCCTATTCCGTCTATTCTCGTCACTGCCGCTTCCTGACCATATGCCGTCTGTAATTGCTGGTAAACGATCGGGCGAGGGGTGAAAGAATACGTACGAACATTTCGTCTTCCTTCCAGGTATGGTTTTCTTTGCCCTACATCATCTCCCGGTACATACTGTAAATAGTTGTTATAAGCATAAGCTACTACGGTATAGTAGTAATTTCTATGATTGACCAAGCGTCGGTCCGTATTCGCAAATTGATCAATTGTTACATTGAAAGAATGCTCTATTCCTACATCCGCTCCGGCTACCTCTCTTTGAGGAATCCATACCAAATCGTTTGATGCCGGATCTGGATTGGGTACCGGAAACCAATTGTAGATCTCATTCACGCCATTCTTCACATCCACCTGTCGTATTAATCTTGCTTGATCAATATCATCCAATTCCTGTATTGAAACATTTGGATTGGCCAACTGATATATCTTATAGCCTTCAAATCGATACATATTGTCTTCCTCTTCCAGAGGCGCCTGAAGATCAATCTCAGAATACTCCTCTTTTGCGTTATTCGATTCGATCAAAAGTGAATCATTGGAAATCAAAAGTATCAACTGGCGATCCAGTTCTACGGCAAACATATCTGGTGCATCTGGACCATCTGTAATATTAAAACAGTTGTCGAATAAGGCCTGAGCCAAATCATCCGCAAATTGCAGCCTCGTAATATTAGGACACGGGTAATCAATATTGGGTACGAATACCGCTCCAATAATCAACTCATTTTTAGTTCCTGGTTGCAACAAAAGTGGTCCTGTGGCCTGTACTGTTCTTCGATCATCAAACGGAAGATCTGCCGTACACATCGACCATCCATTCTCATCATCCGGTGGATCAGGGAATGCATATCTAATTGTATCCATAGACGCAGGATCATATCCAGAATCACCGAAGGTCACCGGTGTTCCTCCTTTCCATCTTCCTCTTAAAATATTATAGAATTCGAAATCTCTTTCAGGGTCCGTTGTTTCTTCGGGTGGAGTACTAATACCATTATTTTGGTAGAGGAAAGAGGTCATTCCCAACTCTAAAAGCGTATCCACCTCACCTGATCCAAACGGTGGATCTGCTAATAACTTATTTCCATCTTCATCCAGTATTGGGTTTCCATCCCCATCTCTAATAAAGATTTTTGGTCCTCTTGGTCCTCTAAAATAGTCAATACCTAAAATTGGTATATTCAGTTTATAGGTGTTTATACCATCTCTACAAGATGTTCCAGGATTACCATCGGCTGCATCTTCATTATATACATACGCCAAACTTCGCGATACATCACATCCAATATAATCATCATCAGGACACCCTAAATCCGGGTCTACCCACATTGCGAAATAACAATCTCTAATATCATCCGAAGCCTTATTGATTAGTTTGAATCGATAGAACGTCATATCGTTGATCTCATCATTCGTCGCATAAGCAAAGGATTGCACTTGAATCTCCATTTGAATCGGTGTCGCAAAACTCAACCTGTGGGGCCCACCATTATCATTATACACCCAGAAAACCATCTCATCAGGTACTAATTCCTTAGCCTCCTCTCGAGTCGTTGGTTCACACCCTCTAATATCTATAATAGGAAACTCTCCATCACAAGGTTCATAGTCTCCGTCATTGTCTTCGTCCCAAAAATTTCCCAGGTTTTGATCAGGCAGTGGAAAATCAAACATCTCGTTAAAAAATACATTTCCTCTACCTGGCCAAAACTGTACATCATCTGGTATAGAATCACACGGGTACTCCACACTATCTCTCACACTCTGATCATATAAGGCTATATGTCGCAATATACTTTCACCTTTTACGATAAAAAACCTGTCCCAATCCTCACAAGTCTTCAGCTTAGTTTCACCACTTTTATCAAGCGGCCCGGGAAAAAAATCTGCGTTATTACCGTTTCTGTAAGTTACACCGGCCAATTTCAACGCACCATTGGGGTCATTCCCTCCAATCCAAACTCCTCCGGCAAAAATTGCAGAAACTTCATCAAAACCTTCTGCTGGTTTTGGTACTATATAGCGACCATTCCCAGCTAAGTCCCACCAAAGGTCTCCACCTGTAAGTAATCTCGCTCTTACGTTATTTATCTCCATATCGTATTGAGATTGGGCCGCCAAACAATCAAATCTTTTACCCGCTAAAGGAATACGATCCTTCATTTTTTTCAACTTTTCGGGATTCACTGTGGCATTTGCCGCAAAAACACAGAAAATAAATAAAAAAACAGCCAATAAGTTAGTTTTCATATTAATGGTTTTGAAGTGATGATAATCATCATTATTAAATACAATAAACTTGAGGGAGGTAAAGCCCTCTTAAAGTATTGGCAGCCAACTTTGAAGTGAATTGAAAACTAAAGGCACATCACGAATTTGCACTCATGAAAGGTACTCTTCATTTCATTTAAGTATTTATGATTTATTGTTGTTAGATGAAGTCAATTACTCGGGTTTTAATAAAACTCACTTTTTGCAATTAATTGTTAAAAACAAAGACACAATCTATTATGCCTAGGCCTTAAATTCTATAATCTCAAAAAAGATCAAGTTTTAACCCATTCTAATCAATTCATATAACGCTATCGCCTTGGTCAAATAAAATTGACGTTGATAACTAGAAAGAACACTCTTCCTAAAAGTATTAAGGTTTTAGACTTTGATTTATCCGCAATCTGAACTCAAAAAATTATATGAGTCCAAAGTTTCTATCTTAAAAATTATACGTAATTGGATCGCTAAAAAGCCATAGATCCCATTAACTTGGTAATCTATAGCTTTTCTTATATATTATTTAGAATCCTAGGCGAACTGAAAAGTTATGGCTACCTCTAAAAGGATTCGTAGCTCTATAAGCATAATCAATACCAACGACTCTATTATCTGCTCGTTTTAATGGCACATCAATTGATATACCACCTGACAATCCAGTATATATGTTATCTTCAAAACTTTCTCCTTGATCCAAAGCCAATTTGTATGCTCCTCGAAGAACTACAATATTTCTAAATGAAAACTCTGCCCCTACACCTATATCATCTCTAGCGAATGCATTGGATGTAAAGTTTACCAATCCTCTTAAATAATTGGTCTCTCCAAAATAAAAATCATAAGACATACCAATATTCAACATAGAAGGCAATTCAAAATCTTCGGCTCTCTGATTAACCGTAATTTCATATTCCGGAGAAGCAAAAGGAGCAGTGGTTCTAAACGAAAGTCCTTCTCCGCCAAATTCCATAGGAGATCCAATATTTCTCAATGCAATACCGAGTTTAAACTCATCCCTTTCACCTGAAACGTATTGAACTCCAGCATCAATGGCAAAACCAGTAGCTGCAACATCAGGCAATGTTTCTGAAATTGCTCTAACTAATAATCCAACACTTATTCGATTTTCGTATGTATATGAGTATCCCAACCCCAGATTAAAGAAGCTAGGTGAAAATGTAGCACCAGTACCTCCTGGTTGGTCTGTTGTTGTTACTGTAATATCTCCAAAATCCATAGATACTAACGAAATACCAAATGCGCCATTTTTACCAGCCTTGGTCGCAAATCCTACAGAATTGATACCAAGTGTACTTCCTTCATACAGTCTTGTATTGCCAATAACCAGTTCGCCTTTACTTATTCTACTAAGTCCAGCAACATTAATTCTCATTGCCTCTACACCAGAAACAGAAGAAGTAGACATGGAATGCAAACCAGCACTTCTTGCCCAAGGATTAAGCAACAACTCAGCCGCTCCTGCTTCACCTTGTCTATCAGGGTTACCTGCCATGGCAAGGGAACAACCCAAGATTAAAAATAGTAGTGTGTAAAAGTATTTTTTCATATGTTTTATGTTTTAGTGCGGATAGATGCCTATGACATCTATCCGCATATACATGCTTTTTTATTTATAGTCCCGTAGGATCAAATCTTCGATTCACTCCAAACCACTTCACCGTCTTCTCTACTCCCAAATCAGGGGCCGATATATGGAA
>JBCCVV010000338.1:0-5921 GCA_039194925.1 Bacteroidota bacterium | reverse complement strand
CGGAATACATACCTCAAATGCCCTAAAAATTGGAGAGCGAATGAGGCAAATTCAAACCAAAGCGGCTTAAAATAGAACCAAGACGACATCACGATAGAATTATTGGGGGAGAGCTATGTCTGCTTATTTCTGAATATCCCCAGGTTAAAGTTAATGTCCTGTCGTACGCGGAATAATTGAGACCATCTCATTTTTGAGACAGTCTCTGATTTAAATTTTATTCAGAACTTGAAATATTGAATGGCATCATGCTACCTGTGCACTCAGATTTTCCAAATCTCGAATCAGGAGACGTTTTCGATTAAATGTAAGTAACTTTTGAGCTCTTAATTCATTCAGCACAGTCGTTACTGTTTGTCGGGACGTTGCTGTAAGATTGGCAATTTCCTGATGGGTAATAAACTTTCGCACTACCCATTCGTATCCAACTCTTTGGCCTCTTTTTTTAACCAGCTCCAGGAGGCATTCTACGATACGACTGCGACTATTTCTAAATACTAAAGATTCCAATCGTTGTTCCACTTCTAAAATTCTGCTTCCAAGTATTTTCAAAATGGAGAACGACAATTTATTATCATTATTCAAAAGAGATTTCATTTTCATCGAACTTAAAACCACCACTTCACTACCCTCCATGGCATAAGCAAAATCGCATCTCTTTTTCTGACCAATCATTGATAACTCACCAAAAATTTCACCACTATTTAGAATAGCTTTGGTTACTTCCTTACCGCTTGAATTATGACTGCTGATTTTCACTCTTCCTTCAATGATATAATATACCTTATCACTGATTTCACCCGGAGTATAGATATATTCTCCTTTTGAGAAGTATTTACTTCCGGAAGTCAGCGGATTTTCATTCATATTATTTAATACAAAAATTCCTTCCAGATCATTGAATTGGGTAGTTGGATAAACATTAAGGTTAAGCATATGACTGATATTTTAAATTATTATTCATTAATGCAAGCAAGTATTTGTGTATCGTTTTTTTAAGGTAAAACTTCTTGCCTCATCAATTTCTAATTCAAATAAAAGGGATATTTGTCACATAAAATGTGAACTAATTCACACTAGAAAAAATATTTCAAATTGAGGCATTTAAAACTCTTGCTTTTATCTCACTATACCTATATGTTCATAGAAATGGTTGCCTCATGATGATTAAATTGGCTAAAATTAATAGTTGAAGTGAATTAATTCTACGTTAAGATATTTGTTATTTAGCCAAATATGAAGTTGACTTCTAACCATAATGTGTACAAAGATTTCGCAACGTTTACAAGGATTGAATCATATACGATATTATTGACGTAGAGGACTAAACTGTGCTACCGGAAATATTCCTTATAGTGGGATTAAGTCACTTTCGAAATAAATCTCTCATTTGTTTTTCAGTTTTCTTTAATTTTCTAGCCCTTGAAAAGCATGGGGTTCTTATCTTAAACATGTCTTGGTCTCTATCTCAGAATAATGTTTTCAGGAATACCAAATCGTGCAGTTAGTCCTGAAATTTTAACACCATTTTTCGAGACAGGTATACTAGATTGTGAAATTCTGTTGCTCCAAGTAAAGAATTTTTATTTTGCCTTTGTTTAGAAATTTATGTATTCGTTATTTTTGAACTTAAATAAATCCCCACTATTTCTGGAAAGGCCTAAGTTAATGCCCAAAAAACTTATAAATTCTACTCGAATAACTAAATGATTTTAAAGAAACAACTTATTAATTGATATTCACATTAATCTCATCTTATTTCGGATTTAAAGCCCTATTGGTTTTACAGTCTTCTGGAAGAAATTCTAAATTATTTACATTTTAAAAAAAGAACACCTTATATGAATAACTTGAATTTTCACTGCATGCTACATTATCCACACTCAATCTTATTACGTTCAATAATTGAATAATAGTGCAATAAAAGATCCACAGAATTCTGTGATTAAAGAAATAATATTTATTTAAAAACTTAAAAAATTCAATCAACACATAACAGCTAATTAACCCCAAAAAATAAAATAATGCATCATACAACCCTTATTGTCGCACTCGGTATCACTTTAATCATGATCAAATCAAATAGTACTTGCAAATGAATCGTATCATATACTACAGTTCAAAAGGACTTTGTCTAAGAATAGGATTATTCCTATTCTTTTATGTGTGCGCTTCATTTTTATTTGCGCAAAACATCTATTACGAAAAATACGGAATCAAAGATGGTCTCCCCTCTTCAGAGTTTTATGACCTGATAGAAGATAAAGATGGGTACTTATGGTTTACTTCAGATCGAGGAGTGGTGCGATACAATTATTATGAATTTGAAGTCTTTGGAATTCAAGATGGTCTTTCCAATATGGTAAATTTTAGTTTCCATCAGGTATCAGACTCCACTTTTTGGCTCAACGGATACGATGGAACTTTCACCTTCTGGGATGGGAGCTGCTTTATACCCTTTAAATTCAATAAAGAACTTCAGGAATACAAGGAAGAAAATCATGATTGGTATGAAATAAACAATATAGATGATCAATTCATTTGGTTTGTGAAAGGCAATCAACGTTCCAACCGTCAATATAAGATAAACAGGCAAAATGGTAAAATCCATTTCAATGAGGTCTTAAAATTATCATGTTCTAAATACTGTAGCGCCAAAACTATTCGCTTAATTAGTCATTATAATATTTTCATTAATACTCCAAATAAAAGAGTCTTAAAAAATACTAGGTCAAGCATCTTTTCAATAGCAGGCGGTAAACGCATCAAATATGATGACCCTAACACTTTTATTATTAATGAGACCGTCTACGATGATAATATATGGGTGCTAACCAGTAAGGGAATAGAGATTCGAAAGCAAGATCAACCCAATATAAAAATCAATGAGCTCAACCTAAACGCAGTTATCTCAAGCGTTATAATTGTTCGAAATAATGAACTTTGGGCTACATCCACATCAGATGGTATATTTAGAATTCCCAATCCAACCATTCAATTAAAAAAGTTTGACAATACGATTGATAAAAATGTAAATTCTATCCACAAGATTGGCGATAAAGTATATATCCGAACTTTCGATCTTGAACTATTTGAAATAGGCACGGATGGTATTCCCAAACTAATCATTAATAATTTAACAGAGAGTATTACAAATATTTACGAAGGAACTGATCAAAACAAACTATTTATTGGTAATTATGAAATATCAAATAATACGGTAAAGGGTGAACCTACTGGCCAATGGGCTACCAGTCCATTATCTGCTAATGTCTATTTGTATGACGCATATAAATTAATTAACTTTTATAACGAAGATCTTGGTGACTCTTCATTTCTCCTTGAACACCCGATCAAAGCCCTGTCATTCGTATTTAAAAATGATGTAGCATATATAGGCGGAAATGAAGGTATGTATCAAATTAATTTCAATCAAGAACCTAAACCTTTAAAAGTAGATACTATTTTATCAGGAATGCGCGTAAACGATCTCATTGTTGAAAATAACGAAATATGGGCTGGAACAATGGGAAATGGACTCTGGCATTGTACTGATGGAAACTGTGCACAGGTAAACATTAATTTTCGAAATCTGGTGATTCATTCTATCCATAAATCTGACAAAGGTTTACTCTGGATTGGAACCAACAATAGTCTAATTAAAACAGAATACACAAAAAATTCGGCTGACAGTATCCTTATTAGAAAAGTGGCTTCTTTTAGTACTAATGATGGCCTGCCATCGAATTACATAAAAGATATTGAATCCAAAAATGATACGCTTTGGATTGCAACAGATAATGGTCTTGCCTTGATGTCCTTATTCGGTAATTACAAAAAAATACTGCCACCTGTTCTGGATATAAAATCTGTAAAATTCAACAACTCTACCTTTGCGAATCAGAATAATACCTATAGAGTTCCACATGATTTAAACGATTTAAAAGTAACCTATACTGCTATATCATCTGACAAACCAATATTTCCTGAGAATACATACCGCTACAAGGTAATCAAGGATGGGTCTACCAATATCAACTGGACTTTTACCAATAGTCGAACCGTAGAATTATCCAATCAACCATCCGGGAAATATACTTTTACGATCCAAAGTCAAAACTCTAGTGGGATGTGGAGCAGACCTGAAGAAATCGCGTATGAAATACTTCCACATTTCACCCAAACCATTCCCTTCAAACTTGGAGTCCTGAGTGTTTTAATCCTGATCGTTGTACTTATTTATCGCTTGAGATCAAAACAGCTCAAAAAAAGACTTTCTTTGGAACTACGGTTAAAAACATCGGAACTTAATATATTACGAAATCAAATGAACCCCCATTTTATTTTTAATTCTATTAATGCTGTGCAGAGTTATATCTTTTCCGATATGAAGGCAGAGGCAAATTTATATATTCACAGCCTGTCCAAGCTTATCAGAAAAAGCTTAAAATTTTCTCAATTTGAATCCATTTCTTTATCCGATGAAATTGAGTTTATCCGAGAATATTTACTATTAGAACAAATGCGTTTTGAAACTTTATTCGAGTTTACGATTCAATGCGATACGGCTCTTGATAAGGATTTGATCAAAATTCCGGCACTTGTCGTACAGCCCATTGTTGAAAATGCCATCAAGCATGCTTTCAAAGGGATGAAAAATCAGGGAAAAATCTTGATTGATTATGCAATTCAAGATAAAACTGTCCAGGTAACTGTCTCAGACAATGGCAAAGGAATGAAGAAAGAAGAAAAAAATACTTCCGATGAATATCATCAATCTATGGGCCTTAAAATTGTACGGCAACGATTGAATCTTATCAATGAAAAACTTAAAAAAAATATAGCAGGTATCCAAATTACATCAACCTCAGAAACAGGCACACACTGTTTAATTACTTTACCAATAAAATCATATGAATCTTGATGTAATCATTATTGAAGACGAAAAAAGTAGTCAAAAAATACTAAAACATTTTCTCAGTGAATATACACAAGGAGTGAATATTC
The DNA here is from genome assembly GCA_039194925.1 of Bacteroidota bacterium. GTDB lineage: Bacteria > Bacteroidota > Bacteroidia > Chitinophagales > Saprospiraceae > CAJXUU01. The sequence goes on along the minus strand of JBCCVV010000338.1, from coordinate 914 downwards.
TAGGAGTGGCAGACGGAATACAGGAAGGTCTCGAATTGCTAAAAACGCAATCTCCGAATCTCATTTTTCTCGACATCGAATTATCAGATGGCAGTGGATTTGAATTTCTTGAACAAGTAAAGAATAGAAACTTTCTTTTGGTTTTCGTTACCGGTTACGACCAGTTTGGTGTAAAAGCGATAAAGCAAGAGGCATTTGACTATATACTTAAACCTTTTGCCATTAAAGAAATAACTCAAGTGGTTGAAAAAGCAAAACAAAAGCTTACTCAAATCAACTTACTTCAGGATATAGAAAGTAGTACTTCTTCCAACATTAAAAACATAAAAGAAGGAAAACTTGCGTTAAAGAGCGTCTCCGGAACCAAAATCATCGATTCCATGTCCGTTGAATATATTAGCGTAGATGAACCCTATTGCAGAATAAATTTAAATGACAATTCCACCATCATGGTTCAAAATTCACTCAAAGGGCTATTACCACATTTGCCTGATTATCTCTTTAGAATACATAGAAGCTTTATTGTCAACCTATATAGGGTGATACGTTGGGATAAAGGGCGAGGAGGCTATGTAGAAATGGAATCTGGCATATCCATTCCCACATCCTATCGATTAAAAAAATCCTTTCTTGAGGCAATGAAATTACATACGAATCAAATTCAAAAGAAAAATAATAAATCTTAGACTTTTCAACTGTCATCGCTACCCTATCAAAAGTACAGTGGTAATCATTATCTCAGATTATTGATTACCATTTTGTATCGTCAATTGAGGCTTCAAAAAAATATATCAAATGACTTATGGTTTATTAGTCCAGGAGGAATGACAAGCCAAACCATAATCATTACTACCGCAAATCAAGCCAAGCTGCCTAATTTAGAAAATACTTCAAGCCGTAACAGGTTTCTGGTT
>JBCCVV010000337.1:0-5979 GCA_039194925.1 Bacteroidota bacterium | reverse complement strand
GCCTTTGATATCAAGTGACCCTTTTATGGACAGAATCTCACTAAGACTGTCCAGGGAGACAATATCAGAGCCTTGAATCATTAATGCACCATTTAAATCCTGGCAATTGGGATAGGTGGCCTTAAAGGCATCTACTTGCGCTTGAGTAGTAAGGGAAATCTCTCCATAGGGACATTGTGCCCAAAGGGGCCCTGCATAAAATAAAAGTATTAGTAGTGTTATTCTCTTCATCTTTTCTTTTTCTAAAATCAATTATCGAATCAATTCCAACTCTTGTTTGGGTGTCAAGCCAAATTGCTTGCAGTACAGTTTTGAAAAGTAATGCTGGTCTTCAAATCCCACCAGGGACGAAAGTTTGGATACGGTTTGGCATTCGCCGGCATACAAAATCCGTCTGGCATATTCCAACTCAATATTTCGTTGAAAGCTTTTGGGTGTTAACCCCGTTAATTGTTTCATTTTGATTTGAAGGGATTTAGGAGACATTTGCAGATCAAATGCCAGATCTCTTAACCTGTAGGATCGATTACCAATATTAGCCATAATCAACCGTTCCACTTCATTCAACCAGTTCAAATCAGACAAGGTAAAGTGCGGTTTGTCTTTATTAGTCTTTGTTAGTAAGTGTCGTATATACATTAGGGTAGTTTCGAGGAATAATTGACAAGTAACTTTACAATTCTGCTTTTGTGATAAAATACAAGTATAAGCCACTGGATCATGCGCGTTTCGGACAAAAGCGAAAATGCTTCTGACAAAAGCGAAACCCTCTACATCGTAGGTAGATCGCTCGGATCTTGGCTCAACCAAACACTCCATAGCGTATTCAATACCAATTATTGCTACCTCCTAAAATAGAGGGATGATGAAAAGCAACATTGCGCATAATAGATTGATTATGTGTGATTTAGATGGATTCATTGGTCTGTACTGACAAAACCGAGACTTCTGTTGACCAAGGTAAAACGTCATTTGTACAATGCGTATGGATTCCAGGAATGGCCGCTATGTCGAAAAATGACAATAGTTGAAAAAATAGCACAGAATCCCAAAAAGAGCTTGCTACCTTAGCGCATGAAAAGAGAATTTCTATACAACAAAATGGAACTGGAAAATATAGTGTCCCTAAAATCGAATTTGACAGCTTATGCTCAATAGTCAACGTAAAAAAATCAAGTTTCTGAGTGTTGCTCTCTATCTTTTGATTGGGAGTACCTTTTTATTTTCATTGACGAATTTTCTTCACGGATTGCCCATTCTGAATGTTGCGTATAACTTTTCATTTGCTTGTATTTTTTTATTGCTCAGCAGAATAAGTGATAAGTTCATAGAGCATAAAGTATTTGCGGTAGGTCTCTTATTTCAGATCTTCATCTTTGGCCATGCTTTTTTTCTATTGCCTGGAAAACAGATCGAAGCCGGTTTGGGTCTGTTGATTGGAATAGTTCCAGCATTCCTGAGAGGTAAAAAACTTTTGATTGTATTTGTTGTCAATTTCATCTTATATCATTTGGTCTTATATAATGCGAATTATGAAAGCATTTTCTTTGGGATATATGGCTTTTATGTGGTTTTGTTTATCCTGGTCAAAACCATTGTAAAAGAAAACAATGAATATGAAATCGTCTTGTATCAGCAAAAAAAGCAAATTGAACGGGATGCCGAAGAATTAAGGAAATTGGACAAGCTGAAAAATGATTTCATTGCCAATGTTTCCCATGAGCTAAGAACACCACTTGCACTTATTAAAGGGCCCATTCAAAGTATAATAGATGGAAAAAAGCTATCCGGTAAATATGCGGAATACCTTTTGCTGGTCAAGAAAAATTCAGAGCTCTTACTGAGAAGAGTAAACGAACTGATCGAATTTTCAAAATTGAGTCAGAAGGCGGTAAAGTTGAACAAGGAGGTGGTTCCCTTGAAAGCTTTTTTTGAAAATGTTCAGGATATTTTTCTTCCCAAGATGGAAATAAAGAATCTGAAATTTGAGTATTCAAACCATCTTCCTACGGATGCTTCCATCATGACCGATAAGAGTAAATTGGAGATCATCGTAATCAATTTACTATCGAATGCTGTAAAACATACTCCGCTTGGTGGAAAGATTAGTCTTGAAGTTTCTAAAGCCAAAGGATTTTTAAGCATCATAGTTAAAGATACAGGGGTTGGTATTTCTGAATCAGAACAAGACAAAATCTTTGATCGGTTTTATAAAACTGAGTACGACGAATATTATGAAGGATATGGCCTTGGACTTTCATTATGTAAAGAATTGGTAGATGTCTTCAATGGTGAAATTTGGGTGAAAAGTAAGCCCGGAGAAGGCAGTATCTTTTATGTCAATATTCCATATTTAGAATTGGTGAGCAAATGGAACAAGAAATCGTCCACGACTCCACATTCAAGTGATGCGAATACTACCGATGTAAAGGAGATTCGCAAACAGACGAGAAAAATACACACTGTTTTACTGGTAGAAGACAATTACGATCTGCGCCATTATATGTCCAGTATTTTGCAAGACACCTATGAAGTCGAAATGGCGGAAAATGGACTGGAAGCCCTGGAAGTCCTCAACATCGGAACTGAGAAAAATCAAATGCCCGACTTGATTGTCACTGATCTGATGATGCCTAAAATGGATGGGCATTCGTTTATCACTGAGCTTAAAGGCAATTCAAAATGGAGGTCAATTCCCGTGATTGTTGGCACGGCTCTTTCGAGCGAGAATGTAAAGATTGAGACGTTGCGGGTGGGCATCGATGACTATTTGGTAAAACCTTTTACTGAAGTGGAGCTTACGACCCGAATTAATAAGCTTCTTGGCAATAAGACGGTACGACAAGCACAAAACGGATTGGAAAATGGTATTGCCCATAAAAGTAAAGATGCTGGAATACAAACACTTTCTGAAGCTGATTTTGAATGGTTGTCCAAGATCGAAACTCAGCTAAAACGGAAGATTGGAGAATTTGATTATACCCTTACCGACCTGGCCGCGGAGATGAATATTTCTGCAAAATCATTGCAATCCAAAATCAAATTACTCACCGGCTTGACCCCGAAAAAGTACCAACGACAAATCATCTTGCAGTACGCTCGTGATCTAATCCTTGATAGAAAAGTTCAACGGGTGGGAGAGCTTGCGGCCAAAATGGGGTTTACGGATCAACACTACTTTTCTAAAATGTACAAGGAGACTTATGGTGTATCTCCAAAAGAAGAATTTGAGCGTTATTAATTCCAATGCATTAGAAAATTTCATCTGATGCAACAACTCAGGTAGTCTTTGATAATGGACTAGAAAGTTTATAAGGCTTCAATATATTTAGTCCCGGTTTGTTATCCAGGGCTAAACGTCGAAACAAAACTCAATTTTGGCGGCATTTTTGGCAAAAATGATGACAAAGTTAATTCAGGACTGTTTCTTTAATTGTTTTCTTAAGTAGCTACATTTTTTAGTTTTTACCGTTTTTATTTTAAGCGCGACATATGTTTTATTCTCTTCAACAACATGATGTTTTATTTGTAAGGTTTAAGTGTGTTCTTGTCATTCCCTACACCACTCTTAATTTATAATATTCTGTATTATATCAACTTAACAATATTTACAACTGAAAAACGCAACTATAATAGAATTAAATAATTTCGTTTTGTATTAATGAAGAATATTATGTATTTTAAGTTCTGATTTGATTTAACAGCATATCGTTAATTCCTTTACAACTCACTACACCTGCTTTGCCGGCAAGTAGGTAGGAATACATCCTTTAGCTTTTTTCCTGGTCTTCAAAGCTATTGCTTTGTTGAAAGCTTTTACGCTCACTACAACCTGCGCCCTGGACTTTGGTTGTCAGCGAAAACCTAAGCCATGGGCTTCGAACGTATTGGCATGCACAAAGCCTGAGACCTCTCAAAAAGCTTTACCTTGTATTGTAAGTCTTCCAGTTCAATAAGACTCTGGAGGACGTGGTGGTTATAAATCTTTTTAACCTGCGTTTTTAAATCAATTCGCTATTAAAATATTAAAGAACCTAAATGTAAGATCATGAAAAAGAATCTATTTTTTCTAGTGTTCGCGATTGCCATTTTTACAATTACAACTGCATTTATTTTGAACGAAAATCCAGCTGTTGACACAGAATTGCCTGAAAACGTCATGACTATGGACAATTTCGGGTTGAATCTCACTGAATTAGGAGATGTTGAGATTCGTGACAACGATCTTTTCCGGTCGAAAGTCGAACAAACGATGAGTGAGATTGGCTTGGAGTTAGAGGTCAAAAATGTTATTGAGAAGGACATCGTCACAAATGGTGAATTTACTTCCAAAACGTTCATTGTGCAGTATGCCAATGATTCTGACGAGCATACCGTTACTGTATCTTTCAGCAATGAATCTATTCAAGGACCTATAAAGGTAGTTCCGATATGTTATAGTTTAAATTGTAATGCAGGTTGTAATCCTCAGATTAGTTCTACCGGAGTATTCTCATGTACAGCTTGTGTAGGGCCGATATTTTCTGCTTGTCTGCAAACTCAATTTCCTGTTTTTTAAGCTGAAATAGACATTTAATAATTTATATACGGGATGTCTTAACAGATGTCCCGTTTTTCGTAGAGCAGGTGAATCGCCAAAAATGATAATGACAATCCTACATGACCCATTCTGACTTCATAATTGAATTGTGGAAAGTATATACCCAACGAATAAAATTATCATTCCGATTGAGCATAACAAGCAGTCGTATCATTTCAAACACAGTGAGTAGAGAAATGGCATTTCGCTTTCATTAGCCCGTTTCGCCCAAAACGAAGAAACCTGATTTTATTTTCAGGAATATTAAATCCAGGCTTACACTAGCAGGGAAGGAAACTACTCTAAAATCGATACCATACCATTAAGTAACGCTCATTCTCCCATGTTATTCGGTTGCCCTGACAGAATCTCGGATTTTGATGAAAAAACATGCCTGGATATATGGCATATAGGATACTCCACTCCATACTTAGCTCTTTGGAATGTGCTGCTCAATAAGTGCTTGCAAGGCATTCCACTCTTTCTTTTCCATTTCAGCAAATGATTGATAGGTGGGATGATTGACGACATGCCTCATCAATTCATCAGCTCGTGTATAATCTTCCTTTTTAATATAGAGATCAATCTCATAAAATTTCAGGATAAACCAAGATCGGGAATAAATCACCACCGATTCAAAACACTTTTTAAGGTAGGCCTCGGATGCAGCATACTCACCGTGATCATTATAATAACGAATCAAATTTTTACGAAATATATTCAGAAATCCTTCGTGCTGAAAATATAGGTTTTCGAAGTAGTCTACCGCTTCAACACACCACTTTTTGTGCATTTCTCCAGAGGTGATCAGGCTATTGCATTGATAGTAATAATATCTGTAGATACAGCTGTCCAGTTCGATTTTGGATTTGATCCCTTCCAGGCTTTTGAGGATATGAGCTTTGTTTACATTTCCGGTGGTCAAGGTATTGTAGATCAGCTCATTGTAAAGCATCTCAGATTCGGATTCAAGATTTTCGATCTTGCGATACAGCTTGAATTTTTCGTGGTATTGCAGCGCGGTCTCCTTATCTTCAAATAGATAATGATGCTGACACAACTGCTTGCATACCAAAGCCGCTATTTCATATTGTTGATACCACACACTTCTTTCCAAAAGGTTCTTACCCAGCTGAATAGCGGGTTTTCTAAGTCCTAACCTTAGCAATTTACTAAATGCTGCATAACTCTCAATTATAAAAAAATAGGCTTTATGAAATTCATTTCCTTTTATTGGGCAAGAAGCTATCAACGAAATGGCTTCTTCTTCTGTATATTCTTTGTGTTTAGCATTGAAAACCTCTGGATATTTTGCTATGATCTCTAACACGTTCATTTCTATGATATTTACCTATTTTTTAATATTTTACACATTAATAAAAAAATTAATATGTTATGAT
>JBCCVV010000336.1:0-5982 GCA_039194925.1 Bacteroidota bacterium | reverse complement strand
TCTTCTTTCTTTCCTCCAAATGGTGGGCCTTGAAAGGGGAATTCTACTCCAAACAGTAGCCCTGCCAATTTGCCCTTGGGATGTAAAAGTTCTTTCATTTTTTGTACATAAGCTGTTCTTAAAGAAGGCTGAAGTGCACAGAAGAAAGTTTGTTCTAGAATCAGGTCGTATTTGTCCTGTAAGTCGAAAAAATTACCTTGGATCAAATTCTTTTTTGGGAAAGTTGGACATCGGCTCAAAAGATTGTTCAATGCTTCTTGCGCAATGTCACATACAAAAACAGAATTAAAGCCTTGATGATGAAGGTACTCTGCTTCATGGGCATTGCCTGCACCGGGAATAAGAATTTTAATGGATTTACGATTTAATTGATCTATGTATTCTTTTATAGGAGTGGAGACGATTCCTATGTCCCAACCGGTTTTGTCGTTTTGATATCTTGATGACCAATACTCGCCAGAGAGAAATTCGGCATTGTGAGTAGTCTTATCGTGCTCAACAAACAAAGGGGACGTGTAATTTTTATTTTGTGTGCCTGGATGATGATCAAATAAAAACTGTATGCTAGCCCTGCCTTCATTGCCAATATTTGCTGAGAATTCATTTACATATAGATTGATATGAGATCGCATTACTTCTTCATCCATCTCCTGAGCATGACAACGAATATATTCCATTCCGGAGTTTGGGTTTTGTAGGGCATAGGCAACACTACGTGCAATGACCCGATCAATTTTTTGCTTTAATTCTTGCGTAAATGTTCTGCGAGTAACAATACCACCAAGCGGAATAGGGTAGCCCGTATTTTCTTCCCAATATTCACCCAGGTCGCGTATCTGAATCAAACCCTTATCCTGAAACGTAAATCTATTTTCATGGATTATTACACCCGCATCTACCTTTTCTTCCAATACAGATGATTCTATTTCAGAAAAAAGAACTTCTTCTTTTTTGTTTATTTCAGGAAAGGCAAAAGACAACAAAAAGTTTGCAGTTGTATTTTCTCCAGGGATAGCCACTTTACTATTCTCAAGTTTGTGGTGATCTATGTCATTTTTGGCGATGAGCAACGGACCGCATTTTCTTCCCAATGCACTTCCCGAATTAAGCAATTGATACGTCTCTGTCAATTGCGTGTAAGCATTGAAACTAAGTTTGGTTATGTCGTAGGTGTTTTTTTTGGCAGCTTTATTAAGTTCCTCGACATCTGCCAAATGTATTTCAAAGCGTAAGCCCTCTGTATCTATTCGGCCAGAAACAAGCGGTTCAAACATGAATGTATCATTTGGGCAGGGGGAGTATGCAAAGGTCAATTTCATGGATAAGAAACACTCAGTATTTTAAGTTGTTTAAATGCTTATTTTTGCGGATTGAAGATGGAGCGAAGATAGGGTTTTTAAATTGTTGAATTTTTTAGTTGTAGAGTTGTAGAGTGATTGAATTGTTGAATTATATAATGGCAAAGTTGTTTAGTGGCAAAATTGATAAGTTGATCAGTTATTGAATTGTTGAATTGATTTTGTGCGAGGTAAAGTGTCTTCTGACTTTTTGCCGAATTTACTGACGAGATTTATTTTGGTAACACAGTTGCTTATTTTTTTAATGGCAAAGTAGATTAGTGGCAAAGTGAGTGCAACGAACTGATATCAGGTGAAGTGTGGCGACTTGTTAAACGTAGCAAGAAGGAAAAATGAACATCTAAAATTGGCGACAGCGTAAACGAAGAAAAATGGGGAAAGAAACATACGTACAAATTATTTATGAGGACAATCACTTCATTGCGGTAAACAAACCCGCGGGTGTGCTGGTGCATGGAGATGAGACTGGAGATCACACGTTGGCTGATGCGGTCAAGGGATATATTAAAGATCGGTACAATAAACCTGGAGATGTGTTTTTGGGTGTGATTCATCGACTCGATCGGCCTGTGAGTGGGGTAGTATTGTTTGCCCGAACGAGTAAGGGATTAGCCAAGATGAATAAGTTGTTTCAGGAGCGTAAGGTTGCTAAGCAGTATTTGGCTATTGTGAATAAGAGACCTGAACCATTAGAAGGAAGAATTACCAATTACCTGGCGAAAGATGCTAAGAAAAATGTAGCCCGTGTGCACAAAAGTGATCGGAAAGGCGCCAAAAAATCAATTACCGAATACAACTTGAAAGCCGGTTTGAATGGTTATTTTCTGTTGCGGGTCAATCCGATTACGGGACGTCCCCATCAAATTCGCGTGCAGTTGTCTAATCACGGTTGTCCTATCGTCGGGGATTTAAAATATGGGTATTCGAGGCCTACACAGGACCGATCTATTTGTCTGCATTGCAGTAAGTTGTCGTTTGAGCATCCCATCAAAAAAGTGCCGATTGTGATTGAGGCGGATATGCCCGAGAAGGAGTATTGGCGGTTTTTTATTTAATGTTTTCTCAGGGAATAGCAGAAAGTAATACTGGTATGTGATTGTGGGTTTGACTGGCAATATCACCTATTTAGGTGAATGCATGCTTTGTGCGTATCGATAGATTTGTGGGTGTTAAGAATATTAAATAAACCTAAAATCAAATCAATGAAAAAGGCAGAGGTGTTATACTCACCAGAAGTTTACAAACTTCTAACTCAAAAAGCGCAGGAAATGGATCTTCAAGGTATGTTAGCCAAGCAATTTGGCAATTCCGAGCATACTAAAACAATTCAAAATGAATTCCTAAAGATGATGTCGTTATCCCCAAAGGATTTACATTTTAAAATTCAGGGTATCAATCATTGCAATGTTAATCAAAACTTGTTGAGTCATGATGAAGCAAATATTCTAAATGAATACTTTGGTGCTTATTCCAGCCAGGATTTTACCAAAGGTCAAGTTCTTCTTTCTGAAATCATGAACCTGAAATCGAATTCAAAATCCTTCCAAGCCATTACTACGAATTTGGCTTCATCAGGTAAAGCAGGAATAGCTCAATCCTCTGATGAAGACTCTGAAAATAAAACTCATGCGCTGGTAGACTTTACCACGGGTGCAGGAGTTATTGCTGGTGCAGTAATAGGAATGGCCATAGCGGGACCAGTGGGTGCCATAATTGGAGCAGTCGCAGGCGGCTTTATAGGTAGAGCGATCGGGAAGTTTTTGAAGAACGTATTTGGGAGTGGAGTCGTAGCCGGACCAAACGGAGAAGATTGTCAACCTCCTTTCTTAGAATTTCCTGGACTGTAAATACATGAAGACAAAATTGCCATCTATCCTAAATATATTATTTCGTACTATCGATTCTTGGGCTAGATGGCAATTAGTATAAAACGGAAAACTATACAATCATAAGTACTTATGCACTCAAAGCTGCTGAAAGCTTTTGTTGCAATACCTTCGGATTCGCTTTCCCCTTTGCTCTTCCCATAACCTGTCCCATAAAAAATCCTTGCAAGCCTTTCTTGCCATTTTTGTAGGCCTTTACCTTATCCGGGTTTGTGTCCAATACTTCCTGAATAATTTGGTCCAGAAAGTCCTGATCATCACTTTGGATTAAGTTTTTCTGTTTCGCAAGTTCCTCTATATTCAAGCTATCCCTTGAGGAGAGAACAATTTCAGAAAGTTCTTGTAAGGCCGCTGATTTTGCGACTTTCCCACTTTCCAACAATTGAATGAATGCCGCTATATTTTCTTTTGTCAGGTCTTCCAGTATGGTATTGTTTTCCTGGCAGTAAGGCAACGCTTTATTGGTTAAAAAAGAACTCAATGTAGATCCATGTTTTTTTGCTACACCCAATCCCCGAAAGAATTGCACTGTATTTTTATCACGACTCAGAATCTCCGCATCGTATTCAGATAATTGAAATTCATTGATTAATAATGCTTTGGCAGTCCAGGGCAAAAGATCGACTTCTGCAATCACTGAATCTACATAGGGCTGTGTCAGCTGTAGTGGAGGAAGATCAGGATCTGGAAAGTAGCGATAGTCATTGGCTTCTTCTTTACTTCGCATCGGTTTAGTCGTGCCTTCTTCAGGATTGAAGAGCAAGGTATTCTTTTTTATTGTTCCACCCGACGCTAGAATTTTGATTTGACGTTTGGATTCATATTCAACTGCTGTCTTTGCAAATTTCTTGGAATTAACATTTTTGATTTCGTTCCGCTCACCATAGACTTGGCTTCCCTTGGGCATAACAGAAACGTTAACATCGCAACGGAGAGAGCCTTCTTCCATATTTCCATCTGAGATTTCCAGATAACGCACCAATTGTTGCAAAGCGGCTATAAAATCATGTACTTCCTGTGCGGTACGCAGATCCGGCTCGGTTACTATTTCTACCAAAGGTGTGCCAGCTCTATTAATATCGACCATGCTAAAACTCGAGTGAAGGTCATGTGAATTTTTACCCGCATCTTCTTCCATATGGACATGATGGATTCGCACCGTTTTTTCATTACCGCCAGACGCAAATGTTAGTTGTCCACCTCTGCAAATTGGTAAAGCATCTTGAGTAATCTGGTATCCTTTTGGCAAATCAGGATAGAAGTAGTTTTTTCGATCAAATTTGTTTTCCAAATTGATGGTTGAATTGAGTGCATGTGCCAGTTTGATGGCCGATTTTACATGTGCATCATTCAGTACGGGTAAGGTGCCTGGTAATGCCAGGGATATCGCACTTAAATTCGTATTTGGATCATTTCCAAACTGATTGGCATCGGCACAAAATGCTTTACTAATTGTATTTAGCTGTACATGTACTTCCAGCCCGACGACGGTAGTGTATTCTCTCAAAATAGTATCTCTTTTCTCAATACAAGATTAAGGATATTAATGCAACCATAGCAGCAACAGTATTAAATATCATTATATAAATGGCATTTATCATCAATTGCTTGATAAATGTTTTAAAAATTCCTTGTCTGTAATATCTTTTTAGAGAAAGGAATTGAATAAAAAGGACAATCAATATTGAAATACCAAGCACTATTACCGAAGCATCATCGATATAATCACCCAATGATAAATGAGCCGAGAGCACAATATTAATGGCTATGATTACAAAAAGAAGAGAGTGGCTATTCAATATAAGGACGACATGCTCCACCAAATAATAAGACGATCGGATATATATAATTTTTAAAAAGAATCCCATCAGCAAAACGGTAACAAATACTGCCCAAGTAAGATTTTTGATGACATGTTTTATTCCACCTGCCGGATTGGTAACAATTCTAATGTACTGGCCCACATTTATTTTGTCCCAAAAATAATCTACTTCGTATTTGTCAAATAGTTGTTCTTGGGTTAGATGTATGGCATCATAAGTAGAAATTCCAAATTCTCCAATTGGTTTTACCCAATCAAAAAACTCTGGAGCATCAATACCAAGAGTGTCATTTTTTAATGAATTGACATTTTTAAATAGCCTGGATTCAATTGAGTCTACTATTTCTTCGTGTCCAATAATATTAATTGAATCTCTTAGTGCTACGTAGTCGTCCAATAATTTAGAACGCTCTGCCCTGGTATAAATCGCATCCACACCCATAGCACTGTTCTCAATCTTTATGCTGTACAAAGCGAGTGTAATTAGCCCGATCAACATGAAAATGAACAATCGTGCGGGATTGACATAATACTTTCTTTTACCTTCTATGTAAAAGCGTGTCAATTTAGATGGGTACAAGATATCACGGAAGGTATGGATAAGTCGACTATCCAGATTGAAGACATTGCTGATGGCATCCTTTATCAATCGGCCAAAAGAAAGTCTGCTGTCCTTACTGGATTGGCCACAATTGCTACAGAAGTATTCCTTATGCTCATCAAACGGAAAAGGAAACTCCGTACCACAATTGAGACAGTAATGATGTTTTACGTTTTCTTCCATGTTTTACAAAAGCTGAATTGAAGATAAGACAATGTTGATAGACCTGATCAAACATCGTTAAAAATATCTTTTCAACCCATACTTTTTTCATCTCTCAATTTTTTCAAAATGTTAACTGCTTGTCATTATTGG
>JBCCVV010000335.1:0-6057 GCA_039194925.1 Bacteroidota bacterium | reverse complement strand
AATACTCTAATTTTAAGGTCCAACGCTATCTATAAATTATCATGAATGAGCGCTAATTGGTTCATGTGTATCCAAACATACCTATTAGAAAAATAGAAAGCCTTTCCAAGTCCATTCTTCAGCTACATTTGAACCATTAACTAAAATTACTTTGAATTATGAAAAAGGTTTTATCATCATTGCTACTACTCTTATCATTTCATGCACAGTTATCGGCTCAAAATGTAACTACCTATTCCCAATCTACTCCCGATGACGGAATTGCTGTAGATAAGGAGGGCAATATCTATTGCTCACACTACGTAGGGGATGCCGTTATAAAATATTCAACCACAGGAGAAGCAAGTAGATTTGTATCTGGGTTAAATACACCCAACGGAATCGCTTTCAATTCCAATGAGGAACTATATGTTTGTGATGGACAGGGTAACAAAATTTATGTATTTGATAGCAACGGAATAGAACTTTCAGTTTACTCCAATCCTGGTCATCCATCAGGAATAATAAAAGCCTACGATAGCGAAACAATGATATTCACAGAATATACCAATAACACTATCAATACCATTACACCCGATGGTACCATAACAGAAATCTCATCGGACCCTTTACTTTCAGGTCCGGTTGGTTTGGCCTATAGTGAGACCAATGAGCTCTATGTAGGCAATTACAACGATCGAAAAGTTTATAAAGTCGATGGTAATGGTTCTTTAACTTATGTTGCGACCATTGGGAACTCCAGCAACCTCGGTTTTATCAGCTATGGCAATGGAAGCATTTGGGGCACTGTATTGGGAGAGCATAAAATCTACAAAGTAAATCCCAATAGTATCGACGATGTAGAGGTATTTGCAGGAAGTAATGCCGGAGCAAAAGATGGGCCTATCAATGATGCAACGTTCAATCAACCCAACGGTATTTATTTCGATAGTGATAAAAATTCATTGTATGTAACTGATTTCGGTACTAAAAATTTAAGAATCATCGATTTGGGAGAAACAACCTCGACGCTGGATTCAAAAAAACTTGGAACAATATCCATCAGTCCGAATCCTTTCGACAACGAATTCGGTGTGCGATTACCAAATGAATCAATCCTGCCTTGTGAAATAGAAATATTCAATTCAGAAGGCATTTCAGTTAAAAAGGAAAAACTACATACACTATCTCACAACTTTGACACTAAAAACTGGAGCAGTGGCAACTATTTCATCAAATTGACTTCTGAGCGATATTCGGAAACAAAAATGGTAATCAAAAAATAGCTGAATGGAGAGATTCCAAAATTAATCATCGCCAAGTGAGAAGATCACATCTCCCGAATACAAAATTTCCATATTAAAAGCCTGGCTGCGTGCAGGATCGTAGTTTCCGTCGACTTCATTCTCTCCTGCCATAATATGGATAATCATATCTTCGTCGATCTTCGCTACAGATTTTTTTACTGTATTCCCGTCGGATAAAGTGCTGGCAATTGGTTTTCGTGTAATGAAATTGCCTTTTTTATCTAGTGTTACCAAAATGTATTCATACTTCATCAATCCACCCTTCCAATACACCAACGCATGAAACTCTTCCGCCTCTCGAATTCTAAGAATCGGAACAAATTCGGTAAACTCGTCAAAGTCCTCTTTTTTCTCCCATTGAACAATGTATTTCTCAATGATAGAAGCGGGAAGTACTTTATTAACACTATCGGCTGTATTCACCAAATCTTCTGTCACTTCGATCGGTAATTCCACTTCAGGGAAGAAACTCAACAAGTCTTCTAATTCTATTTTTCTAGCCATGGTGCAAAGGTAGGAAAGATTGAAGAGATTGGAAAGATTGAAGAGAATTCTCCTGTACGGAGTTACATGATTAAAAGCTATCTTTTATACGCAGCTGTGAAAAGATTGAAGGGGTTTTTCCAACCTAAAACTAAGTAATTACCCTGTCCCGCTCAAGAGACATGAGGAATCACTAGCTTCGTTAAACCATCGGTATATCAAATATTTACTGTACGGCTTTCTACCCCTCCAGGCGCTCAATTAGTCTTCTGGAAATTTTCAAAAACTCCTTTTCAGTGATCATGCCTGCCAATTGACCATTATTTATAACTGGCAAACAGCCAATCTTTTTTTCACGCATCATCTTCATGGCTTTAAGGATTGTATCATTATGATCGATGGTCATTGGATCTTTGGTCATGATATCTTCCGCCGTACTTGTTCTTCTATTTCTTTTATTTTTGACCAAATGGCGCAAGATTTGTCTTCTGGATACAAGACCCTTTAGATTACCCTCTTTATCTTCTACCGCGGCATATCGAATATTTTGCCAGTCCATCATTTCAGCCACTAATTCAATAATATCGGTTCGTTGTACTGTAAAAATATCCGTTTCCATGAACTCGGCAACTTTAAGTTGTGAAGGCTTATAGCTGGCCAAATCACTCAAGTCTGGCAACTCCCATTTATGGCCTGGAATCTGGCTTTGCTGGTTTTTTATAATGCTGGAAGTAAGAATGGTTAATGCTTCATCGCGATTTGTCTTCTCCATCAATTCAGTATATGATCTGAGCATCCATCGCGCACCATTCATATGCGATTCGGCACGTTGTTGAATTATGCCCAAATATAGATCGATATCTTTCTTGGCCACTTTCCTCTTTTGCAAACCTTTTCTCGCTATTGGTAAAAGTTTATTAAGTATTAAGTCAATACAGGTAACCTTTTCATCATTAAACCACGTGAATTTGCTGTCTATTCCAAATCGCGCTGCCTTACCAAAGTTATCTCTTGCGTCTGCAAAAGACATCAACTCTCTGATATCATCAATTTCATCCGCCATTCCGAGTGTCAAACCCAGCCAAAAACAAGCGTTGGCTACTTCATCCAATACGGTAGGTCCGGAGGGAATGACTCTATTCTCAATCCTCAAATGTGGTTTTCCATTGTCGCTGATCCCATAACACGGACGATTCCATCGGTATACGGTCGAATTGTGAACTTGAAGTGCCCGTAGTTTTGGTACCTTTTCATTCTTAATGAGCTCGAGAGAGTCTTCCTTTACATCCGAACTGATCAAAACCCTAAATCGAGAAATATCTTCTTTGTAAATTTCCATGACGGATTCTTGTAACCAGTCTTTTCCAAAACTTACCCTGGGGCTTTTCTCTCGCATATGATCGTGAGAGGTTCGAGTATCCAGCGATTGTTGGAAAAGGGCTATGCGGCTTTCATGCCAAAGTCGTCTTCCAAAAACAATAGGAGAATTCGCCGCTATGGCCATAACCGGCGCGGTAACCGCTTGGGCAATATTATAAATTTTCACAAATTCATCCGGATCAACCTGTAAGTGTACTTGAAAACTGGTATTACACGCTTCCAGCAAAGGAGAATCGTGCTTTATCAACAATTCATCTATTCCAGTAAGTCGTAGTTCATACGCACTGGTAACCAATTGTTCGTTGATAGCCTCCATCAAAGCTTTGTATCTCTTTTTAGGCGTAAGATTCTCCATATCGAGATCAAACTTTCGAAGGGTGGGAAGTATTCCCGTAAGCACGATTTTAGTATCCAGCGTATCCAACACCTTCTGGATTTTATCAAGTTTCGTTGCGTTTTCTTTGTGAAGATCACCAAAACATGATTTCGTCAATACTCTGGGCGTTAGGTTGGTCTCAAGGTTAAACTTGGCCAATTCGGTCTCGACCCAGTCATAATCTTGCATCTTGTCAAGAGCTTCCATGGCAATACAATTCGGTTTGAATGTGTCCTTTTGAACAATTACCATTTCTTGTTCAGCTCCCATACGAGTTATGCCCTTATCAAACCAGTCGTTTTCCAGCATATATTCCAAGGCCTGTACATCCTTTAGTAACGACTTAACAAATTTTTGCATTTGTTTTTGATCTGTAACCTTTGATACTCTCTGTTCTCCCATTTTTTGGTGTTTTCACGTTTGCTTGATCAATGTAATTATTATCATTAATTACGCCAAAATAAATTCATAGGATTTTTGTTGCAACTATTGGTGGTTCTTCACAATATCCAATATGGATGCTCCATATAGCTTCAATTTCGCATTGCCGATGCCATTTATTTCCAACAGCTCGAAATTAGTAGTAGGTTTTTCGCTGGCAATTTGTTCAATCGATTTGTTGGATAAAATCACATACGCAGGCACACTGCGATGTCTTGCTTCATCTAATCGCCATGATTTCAATTTACCCAAAAGTGAATTGTCTACATTTAGATTGAATACTGGTGTTTTGGCTTTAGGTTTTTTCGGCTCATTGATAACGAAATCTGCAAGATCGATCCGTTGTTCACCTTTTAAGACGGCCTGAGACAAAGGCGTCCATTTCAATATGGAGCCTTCCTTATAATTGATGGCTAAAATTCCTTTATTCAAAAGCTGGATTATATAATTTTTCCAAGTCAATCGTGGTAAATCCCTTCCCACACCAAATGTCTTGATCGTATCCAGCCCCCGATCTCGAACTTCTTGTTTCTGCGAACCTCTCAATACATCGATAAGTAATTCCATTCCTACCGATTGTTTGCTTCGCCATACAGCAGATAGAATTTTTTGCGCCGGAATAAGCCCGTTTTTCTTGACAGGAGGATTGAGGCAATTATCACAATGACCGCAATTCTCATTTTTATATTCACCAAAATACGCTAATACACTGTTGGTACGACAATCGGTAGTAGAAGCATATTCCCACATTCGCTCTAATTTTGCCAATTGGATCTCTTTAAATTGATCTTTACTCTCACTATTATCAATAAATCTTTTGAGCAAAATAAAATCTCCCCAGCTGGCAAACATATGAGCGACAGAGTCCTCCCCATCTCTCCCTGCTCGTCCAATTTCCTGATAATACGCTTCAAGATTTTTAGGCATGTTGTAATGGATGACAAATCGGATATTGGGTTTATCTATACCCATTCCAAAGGCGATCGTCGCAACAATGATCTTTATCTCATCATTTTGAAATTCTCTTTGTACCCTAAATCGCTCTTCACCATCCAAACCAGCATGATAAAACGCCGTATTTAAACCCATCGTATTTAATTTCGCTGAGACTTTCTCAGTGTCTTTTCGACTAAGACAATAGATGATCCCGCACTCTTCCCTATAGTCTCTAAGTATACTTGCGATTTTATCCAATCGTTTTACAGCAGGATGAGCATACGTAGTAATATTTTTACGTTCGAATGAGCTCAAAAATAACGTTGGATTATCAAGTTGCAACTGCTCACAAATATCCTCCTGGGTTGTTTGATCAGCGGTGGCCGTCAAAGCCACGAAGGATGCATCCGTAAAAATCGCACGAAGCTTTACCATTTCAATATAATCAGGACGGAAGTCATTTCCCCATACCGATACGCAATGTGCCTCATCAATTGCGATCAACTTGACATTTAATGACCGTAAATAACTTTGCGTGTTGGGGTGATTGATCCGTTCGGGAGACATGTACAAAAGTTTTATCTCTCCTGCATTAATTCTTCTTTCGATACCCAACGATTCTTCCGGAGTCATGTTGCTATGCAGGCATGCGGCCGCCACACCCGATTGTTCTAGATTCAATACCTGATCATTCATAAGTGCAATGAGAGGGGAAACGACCAATGTTATTCCCTCCAAAGTGAGTGCGGGTATTTGGTAGCAAATTGATTTACCACCGCCAGTAGGCATAATGACCAATGCATCTTTTCCATCAATAATATGTCGAATAATCTCCTCCTGATTGTTACGAAATGAATCATATCCAAAGGTGGTTTTTAAAATAGCATGAATGTCTTTTGTATCCAGCATGTAAAGTGAAGATGTATTAGTCATAGCGAAAGTAATTATTATCCAAGAGTATATATAGAAATTATCAGGTGATCAAAAATCATAAGCAGCATACCAGTTGATACAATTTCTAATTTCCAGGTAAATACGTTAAGAATTAAACCATACCTCAATTTTCTGAAAATCAGTGTACCTTATATGAGCATACTCTAATTGTGAATGAAGGAATTATTTTCAAGGTTTAATATTAAGAAATCATACCTCCTT
>JBCCVV010000334.1:0-6061 GCA_039194925.1 Bacteroidota bacterium | reverse complement strand
TTTTAACCAAAAATGATGATAAAATAAAAACAGCCTGTTTCATTAATCTATTACCTAACCAGTTTCAAGAAATTAAATATTATCAGAAAGTTGAGTTTACCCAGTCTCAGTTACGATAAATACAAATTGAAAGAGATTACTACTGTGCATTATCATTCTAAGTGATCCTTAATAACTTATGGTTATATGTCTTCGTAGAAAAGAACTCTTTGCCATTTTTCAAGACTATCCGACTTGATGACTTTTGGTAGTCGATTTGGCTTATAAACTCAGTATTGATGATAATTGACTTGTTAATTCTAATAAGTTTGGGCGGCAAGATGTCTTCAAGTTTTTTGAGCGTGACTCGAATCATTCGCTTTTCATTGAGCGTATGAAGATTAGCGTAGTATTTATCGGATTGAATATAGATTACTTCTTTTTCTGAAAAATGATGCTTTTTATTTCCTTCTGGAATTACAATCTTAGAATCCTCTTTTCGCAGGCTTTCTTTTAATGCCAGAATTAATTGGCTGTTAATAGTATTGATATCTTTTTTAATCACTCTTTGAATAGCAGAATCAAATCGTTTGTCGTCATAGGGTTTGAGCAAATAGTCCACTGCTTCAACTTCAAATGCTTTGATAGCATATTTATCATAAGCAGTGATAAATATGATTTTACTTTTTATTTGATTGCTTATTTGTTCCAAGACTTCAAATGCCGTTTTGTCTTTTAACTGTATATCCAACAGTAATAAATCAGGATCGAGTAATGGTATTTTTTCGATGGCATCCAGTCCACTTTCCAGAGCTGCTTCCAAGGTTAAGGAAGGATGTTTTTCGACCATTTTTTCTAACCTGCGTCTTGCGGGTCCTTCATCTTCAACAATGACTGTTTTATACATTTGCATGAAATATAATTGTATTGATTATCCACTCTTTATCTTGTTTGATTTTGAATTCAAATCTATTTGGAAAATGCACCTCTAATCTTTTTTCAACTAAGTTTAAACCGTTTCCTTTATCGATAGGAAAAGAAAGAGGGCTTCCGTTATTGGAGATTTTAATCATTTCTTTGGTAATCGAGATTATAAGGGTGAGAATATTTCTATTTTCTTTAAACCCATGTTTAATAGAGTTTTCTATCAAGGGTTGAGCAATCAATGGAGGGACTTTTAAATCTTTTATATCGGTTTGGACTTCCCAAATAACATTCAGTTTTTCTTCATGTCTGGCTTTTTCTATGAATAAATAGGTCTTTATGGTTTCAATTTCCTCGGCAATAGATACTAGATTTTCAGGTTGTAGGTTAACGGTATAGCGCAAGAGATCACTTAGATAAATAAGGGCTTGTTGAGATTTTTGTTTGTCTTCATCAATTAAGGCTACGATGTTATGTAATGAATTAAATAGAAAATGAGGTTGCAGTTGAGCATGTAATGACTCCAATTTCACTTTGTTCATTTCATTTTCCAAATTTTTTTGCGCAATGATTGATTTTGTATTCTTCCTGAAATAGTCATACGCAAAAAGAATTGCGATCAGGATGAGGTAGGTTCTGATGGAATTATGAAGATCCGTAAAGAATAAGTTGTAAAAACGATCTTTGAATTGAGGTGTAATGGCATTGTTTATTTTCAATTCATTGAGAAAACTCACGATGAATTGTAGCAACGTTCCAAATACAAAACCATGTCCAAAAAAAGAGAGAATTTTTAAAGTGGTCGATTTGATTTTTTTAATTAGGTCGTAGATCGGAATGACATAAAAATGGATAAATACAATTCCCAGTATTAATTGTTTAATAAAAAAGAAGATATAGTAGTTTAAAGGCCAGTGCATTTCAGGTTTATAAAACCCAACCAATCCCATCTGCACCGTTACAAAAAGAACAATTATAAGCCATGCCAAAAGCAGGTATCTAAATCTGGAATTGAATATTTTTTCAAATGCTGTCACTAATTTCAATTTAAGCAAATATCATCTTTTAAAATCGTTTTGGTTTCTGTATGCTCAATTTTGATAGCATAAATAATAGACCTCATTGCACTACGTCATCGGAAAGTTTCAAATTCCTTGACCTTGGTTTCATTTCGAAAGGCAATGCTCTACCAATACTCATATTTGTGAAAGGAAATTTAAAATGAAGATGAGATATTGGTTGGTTCTATTGTTTTTTTTGGGGGCTATGGATAATTTCGGTCAGCAGCAAATTCCTGACTTTGATTTTAATCCTGCAATTGACTCTCCGAAATATTCTAAAAAGACAACGGCTTTGATTGGGGTAGATGCATCCCACAACAATTTACACAAGCTGGGTGGAGGATTTGAACCGTTTGCCAAATTACTTCGCTCGGATGGTTATCAACTATCACCAGTGACTAAAGTAACTCCTGATGTTTTAAATTCATTAAACACCTTGGTCATAGTCAATCCACTGCATGAATCTAATGTTGGCAATTGGAAAAGACCAATCAAAAACGCTTTTACAGAAGATGAAATTCAAACCATCAAAGACTGGGTAACTGACGGTGGGAGTTTAATGGTTATTGCTGATCACATGCCTTATGCAGGAGCAGCACAAAGTCTGGCTAATGCCTTCGATTTCGAATACAGGGATGGATTTGTAATGAGTGAAAATGAGGCTTGGCCTCCAGAGACCTATTCTAAAAGAAATGGAACGTTGAATAAGACTGTAGCTACCCAAAATATAGATTCTATCGCGGGGTTTACCGGCTCTGGTTTGATTGCACCTAAAGATGCTATAATCATTGCCTCATTTCCAGAGTCTCATAAACTTTTTCTTCCCGAAGTAGCCTGGCAATTTGAAGAACATACAAAAATCAAAGACACAAAAAACCTTTCCATGGGAGCAATTATGAGGGTGGGTAAAGGAAAAGTAGCATTCTTTACAGAAGCAGCAATGTTTACTGCACAGATTGTAAAAGGCAAGATTAAAGTAGGTTTTAATTCGCCCGAAGCTCCTCAGAATATGCATTTTGTCCTTAATGTGATGCATTGGTTGGATAGCGGCAGGACTCAAAAAATAGAAGATCAGCAATCAAGAGAAATGCAAATTGTCAAGAGATTATTGGATCGACAAGCAAATTATTATGAATCAAATGAAATGATTAAGGTAGCCAAATGTTACACTATAGATGCGATTTTTTACGAACCTACGGGACGTGAAATTATTGGTATCAAAAGTATAATAGCTTATTGGGAAAGAATAAAAGGAGCTGCAGTATCATGGGAAACAGAAATTCAAGATGTGGAAGAAATTGGAGATCAGGTATTGGCTATTTGCCAGTTCAAACTTAAATACATGCGTGGAGAAAAGGTCGTAATAGCCAAGTCAAAAGCGATGTTGACCTTTAAAAAGGAAGCTGGAGAGTATAAAATATTTCGAGATTTCTACATGCCCATTAATTAATCAAGTAAGTATCAATCCATGGAATTTATTGCACTTAATCATTGCATACGTAGAGAGAGTAAAGGTTTTGAACGAACATTATGCCTATTCCACAAGATGAAAATGTATTGTAAGACAATTGCTTGTGCTCTTCTGATTTGGGTACTTTTTCCTGTATTTGTTACAGGTCAAGTTTATGTTGGGAATATTCTACTGAACACTACAATGGAATACGCAAAAATCATAAAAGAGGGCGATTCATGGGTTTTGCAATTTCCTATAAAAAATGATACAAAAACAGCATTTGAAGCTAATCCTTTTGCCGGAAAAGGTAAAATCATCTTTAATGGAGATTGTTGGGATCTAGAGAAGGTGGGCAACCATTCTAATGGATTTGATCTTAAAATTGAGAATGTTGAAGGTAATCAAGTAGTACGTTTCTATCTTCAAAATAAGCCGATCAATGACGCCAATATTCAGGAATATGTGGGAATGTATGTTGATGATTCAAAAAATATTTCCATAATAAAAAATCAATTTGGTCGTCTACAAGTAATATCTCCTTATAGCGGTGAGACCGTTTTCTTGAAGCCAGTAGGTGAAGGTGTTTTTTGGTCATCTAGTGGGGAACTTTGGCGATACGATGATTCAAAAAACAGGATTCTACATTCAACATTAAATGGAAAGGAATCGAATCTTTCCAGACAGGAACTATTTGAAATTAAGGAAGTATGGATACCGCATAATAAGGATACATTATTTGGGAAATATTTTGTTCCAAGGACCAATGAAAAGATGTATCCGGCATGTCTAATGCTACAGGGTGGGGGAGCCGCTGGATTGGATAACTATATGTACGAAAGCACATTTTTAGCGGCACATGGTGTGGCGGTATTGCTTTGCAACAAATCAGGAGAAGGAAGGTCCAAAGGAGAAAGTAATTTTAATTTACAGACATTTGATGAGAAGGTTCTGGAATACAATGCTCTTTTTGAGTACTTGCGCTCTCAACCAAATGTAAATAAAGAAAAGGTTGGTGTGCATGGGATAAGTGAAGGTGGGAGATTGGCGATTCAACTTAGTGCATATAACCAAGGCGTTGCATTTGTGATGGCGGGTGCGGCTCCGATAATGACATTAATAAAAGGTCAAATTTATGCCATGAGTCATTATCACAGAGACATGAATATCGATGAAGAAACGAATCTGGAAATTCAAAACATATGGAAAAGGTATTATCAGGATATTATTGCAGAAAAAATTGATAGCAGCAATATTGAAAACGCCAATCGTCTGCGAAAGAAAGGGCAGAATCTATTTCTACCTCCAAACAGTTTTGGGATACCTGGTTCGCCTCGAAAAGAAGATTTATTATCCTCAAAAATTTTAGATGAGATAGATCAAATCGAATCACCGGTATTATTGCAGTATGGAGAAAATGACCATAGAGTAAATCCATACAAAAGTCTGGGGAATTTCGAACGCTTGATTGATGATTCGGTTTCCTGGAAAGCCATTTTATATCCAAGATCTAATCATTCTTTTATGACTCCGGAATATCAAATTGCAACCCACTACTTAAGAGATAAACTAGTCTGGTTGAAAACTCAACAAATAATAGATTGAAATAATTATGGAAAGTGTTAGCATTAATTTCTTTGCGGTTTTAGTTGCCGCCTTATCTATGTTTCTCGTAGGAGGGCTGTGGTATTCACCTCTACTATTTGGCAAACAATGGTTGGAAGAATTAGGAGAGGACAATACATTCTTGGAAAAGGGTAATATAAAAAAGATTTTTATCGGATCCTTTGTATTGGCTCTGATTATTGCCTTGAATTTGGCTGGATTTGTTAGTGGATTTGAATCATGGACGTGGGGATTGATCGGAGGATTATTGGCAGGTTTGGGTTGGGTGGCCATGAGTCTTGGGATTATTTACTTGTTCGAAAGAAGAAGTATGCGCTATTTTTTAATCAATGCCGGATATATTGTTGTGACTTTTGTTTTAATGGGATTCATTCTTGGTATATGGAAGTAGAGGCCTTACCTCTATTTAGAATATGATTGGCAGTATTGATTTTGCTCCATTGATTTGAAATTCTCAATAATCAATAGGTTGTAATTGCTCAATTGATCAATGAAGTGATTTAAAAACGTATGTCAAAATGATTAATAACTGCCATGCCTTCCAAAGTCTTGTACGGCAGGCAAGGCTTGAGACACAGGTTGAAGATTCCTTCCGTTTTTGCAGGACAGGCATTTTTGAGGTTCGTGGCCAAAGTTTGCGCAGAGCATTAGCTCCCAGCTTAAAAAAAAGCTCATGAGATGTATTTCGATGAGTTGTAAAGGAATTAACAATATGTGCAACTTCACAGTCCTATGTTTAATCCTATCGTCGTGATGTATTTTGTCATCATATTTGACCATCTGCGTATCGCTGAAGCTTTAGCGGAAGTATAAAATGCGGCCAAAATGAATTTCCAACTTACTTCTAGCCCAAGATTGCAATCCTGACCTAGAAATGTTAAAGCCCGACAGGCTTTTTTATTTGGTGCGCCTGGCATGTCGCACACACTTGAGGGTTCAAGTCCCTTATACGCCCGACAAGGGGAAGTATTAGCCGAACTGCAAGGTTGATATCGTGAGGTATTAGCTGAAGGAAGCGGAA
>JBCCVV010000333.1:0-6083 GCA_039194925.1 Bacteroidota bacterium | reverse complement strand
TGATGAACTGTTTGCCAAAAATATGGCTGTGTAGTTACTGTTAAAATGAAATATAAAGATTTTTTTAAATTTCTTTGATTTTTATAGAAAAGTGCTCTAAACTTGTGATATAATCAATTATTCAATTACACACAACAATCATGTACAGAAGATCATTTTTACAAAAGAGTATATTAGGTGTAGGAGCAGCAGCTTTATCTTCTGGCTCCATTGTAGGAAAGAAAATTTTGTCTGAAAGTGTATCAGGAAGAACGGCTTATATGGCAGAGTGCGGTGTTCTTGGAAAAGATGATACGTTTATCCTGGGGTTTTTGATGGTTGACAGCCCTCAAACCCATGAAGACCAATTAATTTCATTGAGAAATCAATTAAGTTACAATTCAAAATTGACGTATAGAAGCAATGACACCTATAAGGTGGATTTTGCGAAAGCAGCTATTGATTACTTTGTGAGTTCAAATGACATGGTACTTGTTTTGAGTAGAGAGGTGCTCCCGGAAAATTCGGGACCCAACAACTACACAAAAAAAGAACTAAATACGTTTAAGATTGACTTCACCAATTCAATTTTGACCAGATATGGTGGTAACAATTCACTGGATGGTGTTGTAAGTAAGTTTCATTCCTTGAATGGTCCTTCTAATGGATTTATTTCGGAATTTCAAACAGGGACGACCATTCCTTATGAGTCCAGAGTGACATTTTCAAGCAATCTATTGCAGTTGTCATCTTTTTTATGTAGTTCGATTACATCCATTATTAATAAAAAAGTAACTCAACCTATAAAAATTGAATTGAACGAATATTTGGCTGATAAACTAGGAATCAGCGACTTTAGCATAGACCAAGAAACGAATAAAGTGAAATTTTATTCTTAAAAATATAAAGGGAGACCTCGGGTTTTATTGTAATAACTACGAACGCGATGAGACTGGTGGTAACATAAGTTATAGCTTCGACCTATTGGGTCTCCCTTTTTTCCAAACCGATTTAAGGACGAAACCATGAAGAAACTTTTCATTGGTGTAATACTCACCTTCGTAGCTCTATTTGCTACTTCACAATGTGATTTCAATTACGATAACAATATTATCATAAATGAGGTAGGCAGTTTTCCTAATGGTCATGAATATATTGAATTATTAGTTGTAGGAAATCCAGAAAATCCTTTTGCTCCTGTAAGTGTAAAAGGAATGATCATCGATGATAATAATGCTGGTGCTGTCGGAGTTGGCAATGAGCCTGGTCATATACGCCTGGCAAATAGCTTTCCAGACGTTGAGCCGGGAACACTTATTCTTATTTATAACCCCGAAAGTTCTGTAATTGATGCAGCAAACGATGGATACTCAGCAACTGAAATGGTATATCAACTTCCAATTGATAGCGACCTACTTAATCTTAGAGAAAGCAATCCATTCAACAAAGAAGGGTTCGACCATTACACTTGGGGTCAAGATCCATGGAGAGGTGAAACTTGGAAAGAATTTGTTCCTTTGAGAAATTTGGGCGATTGTGCCCAAGTCAGAACCAGTGGGGGTGAACTGATACATTCTATCGCCTGGTATAGCGGTACTGCAATTCCATATCCCTCCAATTCAGTCGTTTTTTCAAACACTACGCTAAGCCATCATTCCATTGAATTTACAGGAGAAAATCCGGGAGACAATTCGAGTTTTTCACTCTTAGGTTTCGGTTCTCCTGGAACGGCAAACAATGGTAAAAATGAAGAGCTTATTGAAAACCTTAAGAGTGGTATCATCTTTAATGTATTACAACTGGATCTCTCTGTTGTTCAAAATGCTACAAATGGTCTTGAAAATGGAATTATTCAAGTCGAATTGGTTGGTAGTCAGGGTGTCTCCGATATATGGTTGGATTGTAGTGTAAATGACGCACCATTCAATACTTCAGGACCACTAACTTCTCCCTTTTTAATTGAAAATCTCAGTGCCGGGACTTATGACATTACAGTGTCCGAAGCCTACGATCAGTGCTTTGTTCTTGAAGGACAAATTGAATTAATCTCCGAAAAGGCAAAAGAAGAAGAATTATGCGAAGGGGAGTGCATCACGCTGAATTCTGATAATGTTGATCCCAACCTAATTGCCAATTCACCTTGCATCAAATGGATTGATGAAGATGATAATGTTATTTCTTCGGGCACTGAAGTCGAAGTCTGCCCAGAGGGTACGGAATATATCACTCAATACATTGAAAATGAAGAAGGACTCATTCAAGAAATTATTCACCATGTAGTGACTACAACCGATATGAGTTTTACGGTGGACGAGAAGATCCCGGATGAATGTCCTCCAAGTGAGATAGAAATAGCCATTGAAGGCGAAAATATAGATCAAATTTTATGGTCGGATGGTACAACAGAAAATATACTCATAGTAACTTCAGCTGGAGAATACTCTGTCACCCTTACCTCGCCGGAAGGCTGTGTTTCCGAAACATCTGTAACTGTAAATGAAGATATATTTTTGGATACCGATGGAGATGGCATTTGTGATCAAAAAGACTGCGATCCATATGAGGCATTTTCAGGAGGTGAGGGTACCCCTTGTGATGACTATAATGAAAGCACCATCAATGACACCTATAACGCAGAATGTGAATGTATAGGCGAAGTGGATCCTGATGATCCTTGTATGGGAAATGACATTGACGGGGACGGAATATGTGATGAAGATGAAGAAAACAATGGCACTTCTCCATTTGATCCCTGTGATCCTAATGGAATTGATACCGACCTTGATGGCATATGTGATAATATTGATTGTGATCCGAATGATTATGATGTTTCATATAGCGTAGGTGATCCATGCGATGATTATAATTCCAGCACAATCGGTGATAAGATCAATCAAAACTGTGAATGCGAAGGCTTTCCTGATCCAAACAGTACTTGTCCAGGAAACGATATCGATGGCGACGGAATTTGTGATGATCAAGATAGTTTTCCTGAGGATGAGTGTAATGGGCTTTCCGTAGAGATTAAAGGTATAACTGCCCTTTGTTACGGAGTATTTACGACAGATTTAAGTGCCAGAATAGAAGGAGGTATAGAACCTTTCACCTATCTATGGAGCAATGATAAAACTACAGAAACTATAAATGCGGATATTAATGAATCCGTAGAGTATTCTGTTACAATTACTGATGCTATGAGTTGCACCTCATCGGCTAATGTACAACTAGGCCAATACGAAGATGAAAATGGTGATGGTAATTGCGAAGAAGAAGGATGCCAATCCAATCATGACCCTGGTGATGTTACCATTCTATCCGGAACAATACAGGCCAGAGATGAGAATGGATTGAAAAGCTCGTTAAGTGGTACAAGGGATAATTGTGAAATCGATTGCGACCCTGCATTTGGAACCAATATCTGTGTCAAGGACTATGTAGATCTGAAATACACAGCCGAAAGTGAATGTATTGCATCATATGATGCGGTTGATGAGATAATAACTAATTTACAATATGTAGCTCAACAGACATACGATAATAGCTCAATCCCCATTTCATTATACGTCACCAGGCAGAATATTATTTGTTCTTGCCCAGAGTTGGAAACTCTGTATGAAGGTTTGTGTAATGACATTCCTCAAGGTGAGATCATATATTGGATTAATTTCGTTGATGAGACCGACCCTCAAAACTCAAAATATGAAGTAAGAAGTTGCGGCTATGATGAAAATACATACAGTCACGATGCAATTATTTCTATTACCGATATATCTGCGCCATTTGCGAATGAAGGTAAAGTTCACTCCTCACAACTTGAAGGATTTCTTCCAGATCCGACACAATCATATGATGACAGCAATGAACTATTAAGCGACTATGCAGGTCTTTCTGATGAGGCCAGACAAAATATTTTGTACAATATCAATTTGGCTGGTTCCGATCCGGCGGAAGGAAGATGGGGATACGATTTGCACATTGTTACCAGTTCGGAATGTAAAAACATTGATCAAGGAGATATCAGTATACCGTCTTATGAAGTAGCTGAGTCAGCATTTGGAAACAGTCCAAATGATGTAGTTATATGGATTCATTATGCTGCAGACAATTCTGCTTCCTTAAAATTAAGATTTGGTATCAATACTTTTTCAAATTCCGGGTGGTCAAACACCGAAATTGAAGCAGCAAAGGAGATAACAATTGAAAATGTACTCTTCGTAGCTGGAAGAAGAATGGAAATCATGATCGAAGGCAGTGATTATGATCCTACTTCAGAAGAGGTTGAGGTTTACGGTGAAAAACAAAACGATGAATATTATTTTGGTCTGAGAAAAGGGGAGGAATATGATAAGGAAAAGAACTTCTTCGGAATAAGTAAGGAAGTACTTGGGCTTGGAATCTCAATGGTCGAAACCGGGACCATAGATAATAGAATTTGGAAAAAAGATGGAGAGAGTGTTTTTGATTTCACAGGTATCGTTGTGGGACCTGTACAAGGATTAGTTGAAAATAATCCAGTCGTTTCAATACTCGGGTTGCTTAGTTTGGGTAAATCAATTGCACTTGACAAAGAAGTGCGAGATGCAATGACTAAAGCATTCTTGAATTTTGGTCAGACCGCAACCAAACTTCTTAAATATTTATGGTCGACTGCTACAAACGAGGATCCAGAAATCAGATATCATTTCTACGGATATTCCAGTACCACTGTAGTGTTGATGGCGGTAACGGGTTCAGGTTTAAGTGAATTCCTCAAAAAACTGGGAAAAAACCCTGAAGAAATTGCTAAGAAATGTAAAGGCTCTGTTGATGATATATCCGGTGCTTCTGACGAGTTTTTTGAGACTGCGAACCAGGTACTTCCGGATCAAGCTACCGCACAGAACTTTACCAAATTCTTAGGAGAAGTAGGGCCTGAACTGAGAAAAATATTCATTGACAATCCCGAATGGGTCAAAGTATACAAAAAGTATGTTGATGATTTTCCCAGTGATTTGGATAACTTTAAAAAAGTAATTACAGATTCAAAAATTCCTGTTGGTAATAAGAAATTTTTTACCGAATTTAAAGCAGCTTTTGTTTCCGCAGATGGTGTGATTGATGGGAAAGTAATAGACTTCTTTAATGATTTGCATACAGTGAAGGATGTGAATTTTGTGCAGTTGATTAAAAATAAGCCAGAGGTGGTTAAGGCGTGGGAAAAGCTTTCTAAATCACCAGCGGTACGAATCAAAACTAACTGGCTAAAAGGGCTTAATAAGTGGATAGATGAAGGATATGAATTTATTGAAACTTCTAGTGGTGTGATAGTAAAATCCGGAGATGATGTTGTTGTGGAAATTGTAGATGATATTCCGAAACTGACTAAGCATAAGGTGACACCAAAGCCGAATTCTGAAGTGATTAAGCATGCGGATGAGGTGATTGCAACATTTCCTGCAGATTGGGATCCACCCTACAATGTAAATTATCCTGCAATCGAATTTAGAACAATTGTTCACGAGAAATATGTTAGGGTATATAACGATCCTAATAGGATGAAAGGCGCATGGATAGTAAAGAAGTCTGAGATTGAAGGGAAAACACCTCAACAAATTAAAGACTATCTGGCCTTAGACGAAGTGCCAACTAAAATTGTTGATGCAAATGTACCTCCTGATTTTCATATAAGAACAGGGAAAGTGGCGGCTCGACCAAATATCGGAAACGGTGGCGCAATTCAATTTCAATTACTTGAAACTTTAGATGACCAATATTGGGTTAACCCAAGAAACCTATAATTTTGACGTATGAATGTAATAAATAGAGCATCAATAATATTTAAAGAAGGTCAAAGCGTTGACTTCGATTATTCCATCACGCACTATGTAATAATTGATGATACAATAGCGGTAAGAGTTTCTATTCCCTCAGGTGAACCAAATTTTGATCAAAATATATATTGTTATAATTCAAAAGGGCAACTACTTTGGCAAATTAATTATGATAAATATACAAAAGGTTTTGCTTATGTCGCACTGGACAAAAAAGAAGGAAAGTATTTAGCTACGAATTTTCAAGGAAAACAAATGCTGATTGAGCCAAAATCTGGGAAAACCCTAAAAGAG
>JBCCVV010000332.1:0-6141 GCA_039194925.1 Bacteroidota bacterium | reverse complement strand
GGTGGATTGATTAGTTTTAATTTTGTTGTTGTACTAGATCAATACTTTGATATCCTGATTCGTTCTAAACTCTATATTGAGATGTATTATGTAGCCTGTCAAAAATTAAAACACTTTCAATTAGTACTAATTCCAAAAATATTCAATATGATACAATTGGAAATTAGAGGTAACGATTTTCTAGTTCAAATAACCAAGATTGCGCAGAATTACGCTAAACTCCTACATAGTTTTAGGTAAAATCAGTTAGAAAAACTAAACATAATTCATTATCATTCAATAGCGTCCTAAATAAAAAATGAAGTAGATCTGTATCCCTAACTTTGGGTTGCACAACAAAAACTACTTCATGAGAGTAAATATAACTCTGTTTGCCCAAATTGTACAATATCTTGATAAAGGGATTTTCAATGATTTAGTCAAAAAGCACCAGACCGATTACAGATGTAAAGGATTTGATAGTTGGAGTCATTTGCTGAGCATGGTTTTTTGTCATCTTACCAAGAGTTGTTCGGTTAGAGATATTTCAAATGGACTTCGATCCGCAACGGGCAATCTTAATCATCTAGGAATAAAACAATCTCCATCTAAATCATCTATCAGTTATCAAAATGCAAGACGAACATCTGATCTATTTAAGGACTACTATTTTGCATTGTTACATCATTTAGGACAGCACCTGAAGATTAAAAGGACAAAACTGCGTATAAACGCTCCTGTTCATTTATTGGATTCGACGACCATAAGTCTTTGACTGTCTTTATTTGACTGGGCTCAATTTCGCACCAAGAAAGGAGCTGTAAAAATGCATACCTTGCTTGACTATGATGGAGGATTGCCGCTTTATGTTAATATCTCCGATGGAAAAACAGGGGATAATAAAGGGGCTTATGACATTCCTATTCAAAAAGGAGCCGTGATTGTAGCTGACCGTTACTATAATGACTTCCCAATGCTCCATGTTTGGGACAGCACAGGTGCATTTTTCGTAGTTCGTCATAAAGACAACCTGAACTATGATCAACTCAAGGAAAGAGAATTGCCTCCTATAAGGAAACATCATATTTTAATAGACGAAGAAATAAAGCTGTCCAACAAGGCATCGTATCAAAAATATACGAAGAAGCTAAGACGAGTAGCCATCTGGGATGAAGAAAACCAACAAGTCATTGAATTGATCACCAACAATTTCTCGTGGAGTGCCGATACCATTAGCCAACTCTACAAGGCTCGATGGACGATTGAAATATTTTTCAGAGATATCAAACAACTCCTGCACATAAAGACGTTTATAGGAACATCCGAAAATGCTGTCAAAATTCAAATATGGACTGCTCTAATCACGATTCTAATTCTTAAAGCCTTAAGAAATATTGCCAAGCATCCCTGGTACCTGAGTAACTTGGTAGCTTTTATAAGACTGAATCTGTTTGTGAAAATCCAACTCAAGAAATGGCTCGACAATCCATTTTGCAAGCCACCCAATAGAGCAAAATATGGAGTTCAGGGGGTCCTATTTTGATTTTACAACATTTTCACTCTGAATACTCCGTATTATAGGGCTCATCAATTCAGGTCTAATTTATTTAGGACAGCATTGAGTATCATTAATCTCACTCCACCACCCGATACACATCAAAATCATCAAAATAAAACGTATACCCCGTATTCGAATTCGGCCCAAACAAAAACAAATATTGATTTACTTCTTCCGACTTTACAGAATTGTCAGGCTGATTTTGAAATTCGAATTCCAGGCGTTCCCATTCATTTTGTTTGGTAGTAAAGGCCGTAAATCGGCTGTGCCTCCCGGAAGGATAATTGCCGCTATTGGCTACTTTATTGTTTTCTCCTTGAAACAGGATTTCGGTACCCACCGGAGCATCCGTGTAGACATCAATGTACAATCGATACGTACCATCCACAAATTCCTGAATATTTAGATCGGAAATGGTACAGGCCAATACATCATACCGGCTATCTGGATTCCGCTCGTATTTTGCAACCAGATCTTTGGTGTTAAAATTAACAGGTCTGGGATTTTTTACTCCCTCGGTTAAGGTGCCCGTCGAAAATGTCTTTTGCATTTGGTTGGAAGCTGCATCGAAGTTAGTAATAGAGCTTACTTTTTCCACTGGTAATTTTACCTTAGGCTCCAGCGTTTTTACATTCAGCGTAATCTCTTTAGAGTTGCAGTCATCTGTAATACTTACCCTGATATCACCTCCCTTTTCTCCCCAATTCACAACGATCCGGTCGGTATTCTCACCGCTTACCAGAGTTGCACTTTCGGGTAAGGTCCAATGGATGATTGCATTGGTCGGGGTATTATGAATGGTATAACTCACTTCTTTGGCGTTTTTATCCACTTGAGTCTTACCAGAGAGGCTGGGAAAGAATCCATCATATACCCGAATATACTCCAACTCCATTGTTTGTGGAAACTGAGTAGTTTCGTCGGGATTTCCAGGCCAACTTCCGCCAATGGCAATATTTAAAACAATATGAAAATTTTGATCAAAGGGCCATTGCAGCGAACCAATATCTTTTGGAGTTTTGGTAGAATACAAATGATCATCAATCAACCATCGAATCTCACCTTCTTCCCATTCCACCGCATACGTATGAAAATCATCATTAAAATCTCCTTCGTTTAGATGATAACTGGCCTGGATATTGGAATTATTGGGCCAATCTTTTCCAAAATGCATGCTCCCGTGAATCTCACTGGGCTTGTCTCCGATAAGTTCGACTATATCAATCTCCCCGCTTTTCGGCCAACCGCCATAAACCTCATCCGTAGGCAACATCCAAAACGCCGGCCACAATCCTCTACCCTTCGGCAGTTTAATGGAAGCTTCAAATCGACCATAGGTCCAATCCCCTTTTCCCTTGGTAAGAAGTTTGGCAGAAGTATATGCACTTTTATTGATTGTCTCTTTTTTTGCATATAGCTTTAATGAACCGTTAGATACCTCGGTATTTTCAGGTTGATACCATTGCAGCTCGTTATTTCCCCATCCACATAATCCAATATCACAGCCATCACCGTTTTGAAATGACCATTTGGAAAGATCGAGCGTAGACTTCTCAAATTCGTCCTGCCAGATTATGTTCGGACATTGAGCGAATAGGTTTGCGAATGAAAAGATTAAAAGAGCGACAGTGATGTTTGTTGGATGATTCAATTCAATGATATATTTTAAAGACTTAGAAGTAATAATTGATTAAAACTACTAACTTTTCCAGAATTGAACGGCGTGAAAGAATGAGTATTAAAAAGTAGATCAATCGCCTTTAGAATAAAACATAAAATGACAAAATGGAAGGCACTATTTCATTAATTTCACACCTTTACTTTAGGTAGGATCAAGAATATCATAGATGTATCCTTTACTCTAGTCGAAAAATATTGAACTCCCGGGCAAATTCTAATAAAATGAAATCGATACTGAATGATGGATGATCACTTTACTAAAAAATTCAAAACACACATGAATCAAAACAAACTAATTATACCTCTTTTGGCCTTATTCGTTCTTTCTATTGGAATTTCCAGTTGTAAAAAACCGATTGTTACCAAGGAAGATTACCTGACGGAGTACAAAGCATTTATTGATGATGTAAAAGAGAACAAAAACAATTACTCCGAAGAAGACTGGAAGAAAAAGGATGAGGCTTTCAAGCGGTTCAGCGAAGAGTTATACGAACAATACGAAAATGAACTTGGCTTTTTTGAACAAGCACGAATCGCCAAATACGCTTTGGTATACGCATCTACACGAGGCGTAAAAGCACTGGATCGGGCATTGGATGACGGAGAACTGGAAGATGCCATTGAAGAATTTACGGATTATATTGACAAGGACTTGAAAAAAGACATCGACAATGTGGTCAATGATCTGAAGCAAATTTGGGATGATGATCTAAAAGATGAATTGACCGAAAAATTAAAGGAGCTAAAAACAAAACTGAAGGACGAAAAATTCAAGGAGGACCTATCCAATAAAATCGATGAAATCAAAAAAATCATCAATGATGAAGATATCCAGGAAAAATTAAAAGACGTCTCAAATGAGGTGGAGGACTTGCTCAAAGAAATAGAAAAGAAGATGAAGTAGCATGCCATTTCATGAGCAATCAACTCAACGTTGCAAATAGCGTGAATAATTTAATGAATATAAGGACATGGAAAGGATTACCCGTAATTGAAATTCATATTCCCAATATCCTATTTTATATCATTTTTATTAGCCATCCAGCCAAACTTTAAAGTCAGGTAGCTTGGAACGGCTAACTAAAAATTCGATATCCATCTTATTGTTCTGTAACTCCAGCTTCATTCGATAATTAAAATAAGGGTGGATCTTTTTAATAGCATTGATATTAATGATTTGCCCTCTATTGATTTGAAAAAATTGTTCTTCATCCAATTCATGGTATAATCCTTCCACTGTATTGTTGTAGACGTGCCTTTCGCCTTTAAACGTATATAAAAAAGTGAGCCCCTGATCAGAATGTACAAAGGCAATGTCTTTTATCTGGATAAACTCAAAGTGATTGCTTTTTTTTACCAAACATCGTTGTTTTTTTACCTTTTGCCCTTCTCCAAAAATTGATTTGAGCTGACTGCTAAATGCTTCTAAATCTTTTGGCCGATACTTTTCGTATTTCTCCAAGGCAAGATTCAATTCCATCTGGTTGATTGGCTTGAGTAGGTACCCAATGCTATTGACTTTGAAGGCTTCTATAGCGTATTGATCATAAGCGGTCGTAAATATGATGGGTGCTTTTACTTCAACATGCTGAAAAATTTCAAAACTAAGCCCATCGGATAACTCAATATCCAGAAAAACAAGATCGATCTTCTTGTCTTCTGAAAACCAATTGACCGCCTCTTCCACACTTTCCAATTGATCTTCAATTTCCACCTGCGGATTGGCTCTATTCAACAAGCTCGAAAGGTAATCGAAGGCATTTTTCTCATCTTCTATGATTAAGACTTTCATTGAAGTTATTTTATTAGATTTTTAAAACATTATAAATCAAATGATTAATGGAATTTTTACTTCAAATATATCATTGTCCTCATGGATATGCACCGACCGATCTGTCACCAGTGCTATGCGTTTACTTATGTTCTTAAGTCCCATCCCAGTGGATTTAACCTTGTGAATTCGTTTTTGAATGGTATTGCGTACCGTAACATACTCATTATCCGTTTCGATGTCAATCCGGAGTGGTTTTCTTCGAGAAACAATATTATGTTTAACGGCATTCTCTATGAGCAATTGAAGACAAAGCGGAAATATTTGAACCGCTTCAGTAGATTGGTCGGAGATGCTGAATTGAATGCCTTCCTGAAACCGCTCTTTAAGTAAAGCGATAAACAATCTCACATTTTCCATCTCCGTTTTCACAGGCGTGAGTTGCCAATCCTGATTACTCACCGCATATCGGTAAAACTTTGAAAGTTTATCCAAGTATCCTACTGCTCTATCCTGATCGGTCAATATCAAATTCATCAACGTATTCAAACTATTGAATAAAAAATGCGGGTTGATTTGATTCCGCAAATTTTCCAACTGCCCTTCAATCTGTGCAAGCTGTAATTTTTCTTTTTCCACAATAGCCTCTTTGTATTTGCTAAAAAAATAAATGGACTCATACATCATCAAAACGGCAAACGTGAGCATGTAAGTCGACCCAAGCCCCTGTAAAAGAGTGGGTTGCAATAAATCTCTAGTCTCTGTCAACTGGTATATAGCATGTGTAAATAATGAAATAGATGTAGAAATAATTGGTACACACACTGCGATGACGACCAATTGAAGCAAGAGTCGTTTCAAGGTCTGAGTAAACTCCGGCACCTTCTTACGCATGACGATCATCAAAAATCGGTTAAACATCCAATAAACCGTACAATAGACCAACGAATCGATGTACTCCTGCGGAAAATTTCTTACAAACGTGTCTACATCCACCCCAAAAAATAAAAAAGGGAGTACCAAGGCGATAAAAGGAATACCGATCAACATCATCCAGCGATCGTCAAAAGCCAGATGGGTATTGTTGGTCTTACAGTCAATCCCTGTCCAGTCTGCACATTGATGACCTACTACAGCCAGATGTAGCAGACTC
>JBCCVV010000331.1:0-6171 GCA_039194925.1 Bacteroidota bacterium | reverse complement strand
TGGCTGCATTTTTGTTAAAAATGATGACAAAATCAGAAATGACTGCATAAACCTGGTAATTACCTCGACGTTAAATAAAAGACAAAGAAAACCTAGATGCAATAAACCAGTGAGTGCAACGAACCGATAAACAAAAATGCGCGGCGAATGATAAACATGTAAGCATAGCGAGCATATAAACCAGTGCACTTCCAGTATACGAACTATAAAACCTTAACCTGAAATACAATTTCAATTCAAAATTTAGACAAAAGATGCAAGAATCAAAAATATAAGTATCTGTAAGTCAATTAAATAAAGGTTATGTGTAAAGTTTTTTGAAAAAAACGAAGAAAATTTAAAGTAATTCTTTTGGTCGCACGTCTTCCTAATCAAAAGCGCAAAATAGGAAGGTAAAATATCCGAAAAGCGAGATTTATTAACCTTTTAAAATTATAAAAATGAGACCGTTTAGAATGTTTTTTGGAATTGCTGTAGGAGTGATATTATTTCTTTTCGTAGCTAGAGTTGCAATCATGGCATTCATTATTGCCGGAATTATGAGCATCGTATATGCCATTTACAGAAGATTGAAAGACTTCATTACCTATGACCGCTACGGTGAATACTACATCTCGGAATACCGAACACAAAGAGCAAGGTATCGACTGGATGGTGGGGTAGAGCCACTGGTCTATGAACACCACCCACGATATAGAAGACCCGTACGCAATGTTCAATTTATTGACGCTGTGTAAAGGGAATCCCAACAAAACCGATTTCAATATTATCAAATTAAAAAAGAATAAAAATGTATAACAAAAGAGCTTTTTATAAACAAATGAGACAACATAAGGCAAATCAATATGGAGGGTGTGGTATGCATTCTCAAAAGCGAGCCTGGAGATCAAAGTACAACGCTTCATTCAATTATCCGCCGGCCAATGTGCGGGAACTGGACGATAAATATGAGCTGTATCTATACGCTCCGGGATATGAAAAAAGTGATTTCATAATCGCACTGATCGATGATCGATTGAGCATTTCGGTGAAGGAGAAAAAAGCGGAAGAAGGGAATTGGAGACGGCAGGAATTTGCACAGCAGGAGTTCGTGAGGGAGTTTTCGCTAAGCGAGAAGGTGGATAAATCTGCCATAGTGGCGAAATATGTGAATGGCGTATTGATCCTTGCTATTCCAAAACTGGAGGAGTTTGAGACGAGCAGGCAAGAGATAGCAATTGATTAAGAAGGGTGTGGGTAATTTGTAATGTGTAGCCCGACGGAGCGGTCCGTTGGGCTTTTTGCTTTTTAGGAGGAGGTCTTACTTCGTTCCAATACCTCTTCTGAAGTTAATCCATAAAGCGGAGGAACATCTATTTCCAGCATTCCTAAATACGTGTAGAATTGGCCACGATGATGCACTTCATGTTCGACCATTGCACGCAACCATTTCCAAAGTGTGATTGGGATTCCACCCGGGGTAATGCATTTTTTGTTGAGATCTTCAGGTGTCAATTTTGAGAATATAGCGACAGATTCCTGGTGCATGTCATGCAAGTATTGAAGTGTAGCCTCATATCCACTTGCCAATTCTTCTCCACATCCAGGATAGCTGCTCGGTTTGAATTGCGCATTTTCGGCATACATATATCGTTCGATAGTGGCCAGATGACGGATTAAATCGCCAAAGGTAAATTTTCCTTCTTTGTAGGTCCATTCGATTTTATCCGGTGGGATGCAATCGATGATTCTTAGGGTTCGGGAGCGTATTTTTTCGAAGTAGTTGAGGAACAATTCAATATTGGTAATTTGCATGGATTCTTTATTAAATGGAATTGTAAAAATATAAAAATCAATCCCCAAGTAATGTTATTAGATGGATTCATTTTAGAGATATCTTATTCCATTTTTTCAATGAGATTATCTAAGTATTGTTTGACTGTTACAGTTGTCTGATGTGTATGTCCAATTACATTGAGAAAAATGTTATATGATTTTTCATAATAAACTTTGGCCTGTTGAAAATTACCAATTAGTTCTAATACATGTCCTAATATAGAATATCCATTAGCGGTGTCGGGATGATTTTCACCTAAATATTTCTCTGAAAAAAAAATAGCTTTTTCTATTAACTTTTTGGCCTGATTCAACTCGCCAAGATCTTTTAGTATTGACGCTAAATTCGAATAACGAATAGCTGTTGAAGGATGGCCTTCTCCGAAATTTTTGAGATCGGAAGCCAAAACTTTTTCTAAAAGCTCTTTAGCCTGATTCAACTCACCAAGATCTCTAAGTACTAGCGCCAAATTTGAATAACATCTTGTTGTTGAAGGATGCTCTTCACCGAAGCTTTTGAGATCAGAAGCCAACGCTTTTTCTAAAAGCTCTTTAGCTTGATTCAACTCACCAAGATCTTGTAGTACCGTTCCTAAATTCGAATAGCGTATTGCCGTTGAAGGATGTTCTTCCCCGAAGTTTTTGAGATCAGAAGCCAACGCTTTTTCTAAAAACTCTTTAGCTTGATTCAATTCACCAAGATCTTGAAGCACAAGAGCCAAATTCGAATAACTTCTTGCAGTAGAAGGATGCTCTTCTCCGAATTTTTTAAGATTAGAGGTCAACGCTTTTTCTAAGAACTCCTTAGCTTTTTTAAACTCCCCTAAATCTTGATGTACGGTTGCCAAATTCGAATAACTTATGGATGTATACTCGTGATCTTTACCTTTGAATCTTTCATAAGAAGCTACCACTTTCGTGAACAGTATTTTAGCCCTAATAAATTCGCCCAGGTATTGGTATTGAATCGCCAAGTTATTTTGTAGTGTAGCTATTTCGACTATTGATCTAGTTTCAAATGAGTCAACGAGCTCTTGTCCATAAGGTATCCATTTTAATTTGTCAAGTGGGTTTTCTGTATTCTCATTTAATTTTGAATTGTCACTTATGCTGTCAACAAGCGGAATGATAAATTCATCACTGTATTTAGCCTTACATTTGGATTTGATAACGTCTAAAATGATCCGATGCAATTTGTAAGATTCTTCATCGTTTTCTGCATTGTATAGGATCCACCCCCTTTTGGTGAGCCGAATCAAGACTTTTCGCAGCGTATCTTTTGTAAAACTTAAGGCTTCTTCCAGCATGGGGTAAGCAATATATTCTGAAGGCAAAAGACTGATGTATTTTAATAGAGTGATCTCTTCCTCATCCAATCTACTCAAATCAAAAGTAGAAGTCAGGTAAGACATGAGTTTACCAATTTTTTGATCACTATGTCGTACGACAATGTCCGTATCCATATTATCTTTTATGGCTTTGTTCAGCTCTTCAGGAGACATGCTCAATTCATGTGCCGTCTTCGCCAAAATCTCAATGGTCAATGTATGGTAGTCAATATCTTTAACCAATCGCTTGATGTCTTCATCACATAGTTTTTTCCTCGTATAGTGTTTTTTGAATAACTTAACAGATTCATCTTCATCTAAAAAGCCTAATTCTTTCAATTCAAAAAATGGGATTTTGTCTCTGGAAGTTACGATTACATGCCAATTGGGTTGGCCGGGTAGATGGGTACGATACTCATGTAATTTTTCAGTGGCATTGTCGATAATCAAAAGAGATTTCCCTTCCAGACTTTTGAGTTTGATAATAATGGAATCGAATGTCTTGCGCTGGTTCTCTTTATATTCCAGTTGCAGCGCTTCCAATAATCCAGGTGTGGAAATAAAATCACTGATAAAGTCATCACTGGTAGACGTAATCCATAGAATATGATCGTATGCATCATAATTCTCCGTAAGAAAGACCATAGCCAGTGTGGTCTTGCCGATGCCGCCCATGCCGTTCATCAATACGACTTGATTCTTTTCAAACAATCGCTTTTTGAGATCCTCTAGATCCTTGGTCCTTCCTACAATTTTACTCTTTTTGAGTCTGGGTAATACGGATGATAACTCTTTTCCAATTGTCCTTTTGCTTCCTTGCTTCGCTAGTTTGATTAATTCAGAAGTATCCTTCTTAATTTCAATTGTATCTTTTTTGAGAGAGATCAACCCCACAAGCACTTTATTCAGTCGGTCTGTATTCTCGAATATCTGTGCTTGATAATGCTCTTTTACAAATAACTTTTTCAACTTTTGATCTTTACGCACATTCTTCAGAAAAAGTTGAAAGAAGGTATTCAATTGATTTCCTTCTATAGGAAGGATGCCAGGATTGGATTCGAAGTCTATTCTTATATCTTCAGGAATTCCATTTTGAAATAATACAAAAGAGGATAATTTCTCAAAAAACTCTTGATTATGGTAAAAAGGATATTTACCCGAAACGGTTTTAGGCGGATTGTGCTCTTCATATTCTTTGATCGTGCGTTGGATTACCTGTACGAGTCTAGTCTTATAGGATGGTCTGAAAAAGGCAAGAATTTTATTGGCCCATGTATCGGAAATGGTTTGATCGAGGATTTTGGTAGCAACATAGAATATTATGGCTTCAGCTGGCATTGGGTCGTTTTAACAATCTTCAATATACTACTAAAGATAATGCGAAAAATAATAGAAATAGTTCACCGCAGTATTAGTTGCTCAGTTGTTGAATTATTGAGTTGTCGAGTTAGTTGCTCAGTTGTTTAGTGGCAGAGTTGTTTAGTTGGCTAATTTGGATTTTGACTTTTTGTGCTTTTGGATTCTGGATTGAGGGAATTGCCTAACTGAATGTTGAAAACTTTTCGGTTATTTTTTTGGATCGATTCAAAAATCAAAACACTTCCAGCGATTCCAGTATTAATGCTATAAAATTGAAGTAGTATCTTTCAGCCCTAGTATGGATCGTAAGTAAACTATAATGAACGACTTTAAAATAAATTTTCTGGATCATGTAGCCATTTGTGTAAAGGATATAGAAGCCTCTGCGAATTGGTATGAAAAAGTTCTGGGGCTCACCCGATATCAGTTTGAGGAATGGGGGGAATATCCCATTTTTATGCTTTCGGGTAAATCCGGAGTGGCTATATTTCCTGCATTAACCAAAAATGAAAAGTCGGATCCAACTTCAAAAAATATTAGGATTGATCATTTTGCATTCAATGTAGACAATGATAATTTTGAGAAGGCAAAGAAAAAATTGAATGAATTGGAGATTTTCTTTGAACAACAGAATCATCATTTTTTTGAATCTATTTATATTGACGATCCGGATGGACATTGTGTGGAATTGACCACTCTACTGGTTGATGAAAAAACGTTCTATGCACCCGAATTAGACGTATAACTTTTGATAAAATAAACTTCTATGATTCTAAACTCCGAAAATGCTGAAGTCAATATTTTTTTGCGCCCCCTAAAAGATACAGATGCTCATGCACTTGCACAGCTTGCCAATAATAAAAAGATTTGGGATAATGTGAGAGATTTGTTACCGCACCCCTATACATTAAAAGATGCCGAATTTTTTGTTGGACTGACTCAAAAAGAAGAAATTCCTCAGACGTTTGCGATTTTTCATAATGACGAATTCTGTGGAATGACTGGGTTGCATATTCAGAATGATGTTTATCGCTTGTCGGCAGAATTGGGCTACTGGATAGGAGAACCCTATTGGGGTCGAGGTATAGCATCTCATGCGGTAAAAATCATTACTAACTATGGGTTCGAAAAGTTAGGTATGGAGCGAATTTATGCTGGAATTTTTGAATTCAATGTTGGATCCATGCGTGTATTGGAGAAAAATGGCTTTCAAAAAGAGGGCGTTTTCAGAAAAGCAGTACTGAAGAATGGGAAGATGTGGGATGAGCATAGGTATGGGAAGGTGAAGGGCTGATTGTTCAGTGGCAGAGTTGTTTAGTGGCAGAGTTGCTGAGTTGTTGAGTTATTGAGTTGCTGAGTTGTTGATTTCCTGAGTTGTTGAGTTGTTGAATTGATGAGTTATTGAGTTGCTGAGTTGCAGAGTTGCTGAGTTGTTGAGTTATTGAGTTGTTGAGTTGTTGAGTTGTTGAGTTGTTGAATTGTTGAATTGATGAGTTATTGAGTTGGGGTGACGGGATAGATTGAATTGCCAGATTGGATGTTGAAAACTTTTTGGTTGTTTTGTTGGAGAGTTTTTCGAAATAAAACAACTTAAGCGATTCCGCGATTCCGCGATTCCGCGATTCCGCGATTCCGCGATTCCGCGATTCCGCGATTCCGCGATTCCGCG
>JBCCVV010000330.1:0-6171 GCA_039194925.1 Bacteroidota bacterium | reverse complement strand
ATTTTTTTTAATAATTCATTTTCATCGTTGACAGGATTTAATTCAATATTATCAATAGTTGTAAACTTTTTATACTCGCCGTATATCATTCCTGAATCTAAATAACGTTGTGCAAACTCATACCGAGATGATAATGAATATTCTGGCAATAAGTCATCGTCATCCAAGTAGCACACATATTGTCCACAACTGTTTAGAATTCCAAAATTTCTACCTCCACATTCTCCAAGATTTCTTCCCTTAGTTAAATAGCGCAACCTTTCATCTTTAAAATTATTCACAGTAGTATATGCAGAATTATCCGAACAATTATTATCAACAATCAAAGCCTCCCAACTTTGAAATGATTGAGCCAACAATGAGGTTAAAGTTTCTTTTAATAAAGAATTTCTATTATTAGTGGTAATTATTACTGATATTTTAAATTCCATTTTGTGAGATTTATTTTAACAGTTAAATAGATGATTTGTAAATAATTGAGTCTCAAATTGAAGCATTTTTTAAGAAGCATAGCCAAAGTTATGTACCGAATATATTGTTATAAGTTAAGCCTCAAGGGCTTGCGAAGCAATTTCCAATATGTTTTTAAAGACCTTCAGTATTTGTATTATGATTATGTGTCAAATTGTTGTATTGACCGTAATCTTTAAATTTCTTTTTTTTAATACTTTTCTGAAGTAGCAATTGTTGTTGCATTTTGTTAACACCTTACTCTTATTCTTAATTGCCGATAGATCTGCAATGCACAATTAATAAAAATAGAATTTCATTCCATCGAATCCAAAGGGTTTTCAAATTCTTTATTATCCAACAATAAAAGATTGTGGTGAGCTATAAAGCTGTCAAAGCATGTTTGGTTTGATTAGTAGGTTTTATTCTGTAGATTGATGAATTGTTTGAATGTTTTAGCTGCTGTTTTAGTGATGATTATTGTAAACACTCCATCAAAGCCTTAGTGCAGTAAATAAGTAGTAAAGCTAACATGTAAAAGTATATGTCAATGGTATTGATTATTGTACTTCCTCAATCTTTCCATCCCGACATTGAAACACTCGGGCTGGAAATTTTTGCATCAGAATGTGATCGTGGGTTGCAATTAATATCGCCATCTTATTTTCGGATGCAACTTTGTACAGTAAGTGCATAACTTCCTCGCTTGATTCTGGGTCCAGGTTTCCAGTGGGCTCATCTGCTATTATCAGTTGCGGTTTATTCAAAATTGCCCGAGCTATGACTACTTTTTGTTGCTCACCTCCGGAAAGCTGATGTATAGAAGACTGACTTTTATCGAGGAGTTTT
Source organism: Bacteroidota bacterium (assembly GCA_039194925.1). Taxonomy (GTDB): domain Bacteria; phylum Bacteroidota; class Bacteroidia; order Chitinophagales; family Saprospiraceae; genus CAJXUU01. The sequence continues at coordinate 4,872 of JBCCVV010000330.1, read as the reverse complement.
ATTTCTCCTAAAACTTCATTAATTCGACTATTCCTTTCCTTTTGATCCTTCCAATCCGTAGCTTTTAAAACATAGTCCAAATTCTGGTAGACTGTCCATCTTTCAAATAGGTGAAATTGTTGGAATACCATACCCATTGCCCTCCTTAGATCAGGAATACTTTTTCGATTCAACGTACTAAGATCGAAACCACAAATCTGTGCGGATCCGGAAAGCAAGGGAATTGCTCCGTATAATGTACGTAAAAAAGTAGATTTTCCAGAACCTGATTTTCCAATCAAATAGCACATTTCAGCTTCTGCAAGTGAAAAATCAACATCGCTTAATACGTTAAGCTGATCCTGCCCAAAGATTCCGTTTTTAACATCAAGTACTAAAGGAATACCACTCATACACCTAATTAAACGATGGAGACTCTGGCATTTGTGCGATAACCGTGTAAATGTCTCCTTTATTATGAAGAACAGTCGACCACAATTCTGCTTTGTTATCTTTGAAAGCGTAGTTGGCATACATATGATCTGTAATCCATGTGCCCTCGGCTAATTCATCATCCAATTGCCCTCCTGACCAACCCGAATATCCAATGAAAAATTTGATGTTAGAGGGTTTGATCAATTTAGAGCTTACCAAAAATTTCAGCTTTTCAAAATCGCCTCCCCAATAGACTCCACGGGTTACTTCATTGCTGTTGTCCAAAAGGTCACCGACGTTATGTATATAATGAATCGTATCTGTAGCAACTGGGCCACCATAAAAAACCGGTGCGTCAAATTCTGGAAAATCCCGAATTAGATCTTCGATTTTCATGTCAATTTCTTTATTGAGAATAAAACCAACCGTGCCATCATCTCGATGCTCACAAATGAGTACCACCGATCTTCTAAAAGGACTTTCGAGCATAAATGGCTCTGCTATTAATATTGTTCCTGCTTCGACGACTGATTTTTCCATATCGTAATTTTAAAGTGGTGATGTGGGAAATTTACGATCTACTTTTTTGAATAATCCGGAAAGGACTTTTCCATTTCCGCCAACCTCCTTAATTGATGTAACGCCATTGGCAATCATTAGATTCATGATTTGTGTCCATTTTACAGCTCCGGTCAGCTGGGCTATAAGATTTTTTTGAATGATCTCTGTATCTGTCTCTGGAGTTGCTGTATAATTTTGATAGATCGGACAAGCAGGAGTCTCAAATTTAGTCGAATTGATTGCTTCTGCCAATTCGTCTTGCGCTGGAGCCATAAGCGGGCTATGAAAAGCTCCACCAACGGGCAGTACCATAGCTCTTCTCGCACCTTTTTCCGTGCAAATTTCTACTGCTTTGTTGATTCCGGAAATATCGCCGGATATTACTAATTGACCGGGGCAGTTATAATTTGCGGGTACCACGACCTCATCAATTCCAGAACATATTTCTTCAACAAGTTCATTTTCCAACCCCAGAATTGCTGCCATTGTCCCCGGTACAGCGTCACATGCCTTTTGCATAGCCATAGCTCGCTTGTATACCAATTTAAGACCGTCTTCGAATGATAAGGCGCCGCTGGCTACTAATGCAGAAAATTCTCCAAGCGAATGTCCAGCAACAGCATCAGGGGTATGACCACCACCATTTTTCGCAAAGCTGGCAAGCGCATGTACAAATAATGCAGGTTGCGTAATCTTTGTCTCCTTTAGGTCTTCGGCGCTACCATTAAACATGATATCGCTTAATTTATACCCAAGAATCTCATCTGCCTTGTCAAAAATTGCTTTGCAGGCTGAATCTTCCTGATATAGATCCTTTCCCATTCCTTCAAATTGCGCTCCCTGTCCTGGGAAAACGTATGCTACCATAATTATTGATTATCTAAGTTTTGTTCCAATTAAATTTAAAAATTCGGTTCTCGTCTCCACATTTTTGAATTCTCCCGTGAATGCAGAAGTCGTTGTGGCAGAATTCTGTTTTTGTACTCCCCTCATCATCATGCACATATGTACTGCTTCTATTACGACAGCTACCCCGTGTGGTTTAAGAGTTTCTTCAATTGCACCCAAAATCTCATGGGTCAACCGTTCTTGAACTTGCAGTCTTCGAGCAAAAGCATCAACCACTCTGGGAAGTTTGCTTAGGCCTACAATTTTGCCATCTGGAATATAAGCGATGTGCGCTTTTCCAAAGAAAGGCAACATATGATGTTCACAAAGCGAAAATAGCTCAATGTCTTTTACAATGACCATTTCATTATAATCTTCATGAAATAAAGCGGTTTCCAAAATCTCTTTGGGATTGAGCCGGTACCCATGTGTTAGAAATTGAATAGCTTTAGAAGCTCTTTCCGGAGTTTTAAGAAGCCCTTCCCGTCCTTTGTTTTCACCGATAGCATCTAAAATATCAGCGTACCTATTTTGAATAGTTTCTGTGATTTCAGAGTCGTAAGATTCAGTTTTTATATATGACATCCAATACGTCTTTTAATAAGGATTTACTCTCCTTTATATTCTGCGAAAATAGTCTCTGTCTCATAAAGTTTGACACTATACAAACTACATTCAGTGATGTGTTTATCGAGTATTCCCCAGATGGAGATACAAAGATTTTCAGAAGTGGGCTGCATGTCTTTCAGAAAGTCAACATCCAAATTTAGATTCATGTGGTCAAGCTTTTCTGTAACTTCGCGTTTAATCAAATCTCCTAGTTTCTTAGCATCCATTACAAAGCCAGTGACAGGGTCTGGGGTTCCTTTTACGGTAACCTCTAATCTATAATTGTGTCCATGCCAATTTTTATTGGCACACTTACCAAAAACTTCAAAATTTTTATCTTCACTCCAATCATTTACCCATAACTTATGAGCAGCATTGAACCTTTCTACTCGTGTTACATAAACCTGCGCCATTAATCTTTTCTAATTTAAGTGCAAAAATAAGGAAATGAATGTTGAATTCTTTGAATTGTATCATTTGTTTTCCTAGTCGCCCGATCCAATCTTCTAAAAAGACAATTTGCACTAAAAAGTTCAGTCAATAACATATGTTTTGTTTTGATTCGTTATTCTTGTGCTGCGAAGATTAAATTAATGGAAAATCTGGTGTCAAAGATTCGATGAATTACTGGATCAAAACATTAGATAGTAAGCCGAAATTGAATATAGACATCGCGGTTAAATTGGAATCTATGTTTTATAAATATGCAGCCCTTATTTTTTTTATTGCACTTTCATTCTCATCACGTGCACAGGAGAAACAAAAGAAAGGTGCTTTGGGTGTGGGAATGACGAATTTTAGTTTTGGTTATGGGCTCGAATTTCCTCATGGAGATCTAAGCGATCGATTTGGTCGAAATTTCAAATTCACAGTAGGCGCAGAACGAATTACTGCTTCAAATTGGATATATGGACTAGAATTTTCCTTCATGTTTGGCGATACTGTGAAGGAAGATGTGGTTTCCAATTTGCGTTTGAGCAACGGGAATATTTTGGGAGCTGACAATTCGTATGCTGAAGTCTTCCAACGTCAAAGAGGTGTTTTTTTTGGTGCAAACTTTGGGAAATTAATTCCTTTTAAAAGTAATTCTCGATCGGGAATTAGAATTACCGGCGCACTTGGCTTATTTGCTCATTATGTTCGAGTACAGGATGAAGTGCAAAGTCTTCCACAAATCGAAGGTGAATACATTAAAGGATATGATCGGCTTACAAGAGGTTTGGCTTTGCGTGAATTTATAGGATACCATCACATATCACAAGATACACGGTTGAATTTTTACATAGGAATTGAATTTACTCAAGGATTTACATCTAATGTAAGAGATGTTAATTTTAACACCGGATTACCTGCCAATAAAGACAGGCGTTTTGATGGATTGGTCGGATTAAAAGCAGCGATAATTCTTCCCTTTTATGGTGATTACGAAGATGAAGAGATATTTTATTAACTAATCAATTTATGATTCGGGTACTTTACACCTTTTGCATACAACTATATAAAGGTGCAACTTATATTGCTGCAATCTTTAATCAGAAAGCGAAAAAGAGAATTGAAGGAATAAAAACTTCAAAAGTAGAATTGGAGGATTTTATTCGCTCAAATCAAAAAGAACTTGTATTTCTTCATTGTGCATCTCAGGGAGAACACGAGCAGGCAAAGCCATTGATCCGATGGATATTGGAAAAAACTGATGTTGCAATCATTCTGTCCTTTTTCTCGCCATCCGGATACGAAAATGCAGATTATCTGAATAATGATAGAGTATTAAAAATTTATCTGCCGTTTGATACTCCAAAAGGAATTTCAAAGCTTTTATCAATCATTCGACCCAAGACCGCAATTCTTATTAAGAATGAATGGTGGTGGAATCTGATCTATAAATTAAAGGAGCTTACCATACCGGCCTATTTAGTTTCTGCAACTATCCGCAGACACCATTATTTTATCAAATATCCATTTTGTTTTTTTGCTGAAGGAATGCGTTCTTTTTCTACAATCTTTGTTATTGATAAAGAATCAGAGAAGATTATTTCCACTATTTCATCATCTAATGTGCATTGTGTGCGAGATACAAGAATTGATCAAGTCAACTATATCAAGCGGAGGATCAAAACGAAGTTGGGTAGCACTAGGGATTTACAATTAAAACCCGTAATCATTTATGGAAGTATCTGGGAGCAAGATTTGAAAAGTATTCAGGTGATGATTGATCAATTTCCTAATCATATTCATCTCATTTATCCTCATCTCTTAAACGAGGAAGCCCTTCAAGCCATTCAGTCGTCAATTCATAATAGCAAAATTGTTCAGCACGCAAAGGAAGCAACGGTAGGTGTCAATATTATTTCGTCTATGGGAGATTTGAAATATGCGTATCAATTGGCCGATATCGCATAT
>JBCCVV010000329.1:0-6215 GCA_039194925.1 Bacteroidota bacterium | reverse complement strand
GATTTATCTAAAAAAATTGGACTTTCTCCAGCTCCAACTTTGGAAAGAGTGAAGAAATTGGAACAAAGTGGAATCATTCTTAGCTATCATGCCAAGGTAGATGCTGCCAAAATAGGACTGAATGTAAGAACATTTGTTCTTGTGTCTTTAGCATGGCAAAAAGAAAATGCCGTTGAAAACTTTATAGAGAAAGTAAATTCTATCGATGAAATTACGGAATGTTATATCATTACCGGTGATGCTGACTTTCTATTAAAAGTAGTATGCAAAGATATTCCAACGTACGAAAAGCTACTGTTTAAAACGCTATCGCAGATTGATGAAATCGAACGATTAAAAACATTGATGACGCTTAGTAAGGTAAAGAAGGAAAAAGTATTGCCTTTCTACTACAGCGAAGATGAGTAGTAAAATGAACGAAGAATAAAAATGAAATGCTGGATACGGACGCTCTGTTTTCAGCATTTTTTTTCATCCAAATGAAAAGGAATTGAAGAAGAAAGAGAGTTTGCTTTGGAGATTTAAAAAGCCCAATGAATCCCGTACGCATTACATTTTGGGAACCATGCACGTGAGCAGTGAAGAGGCGTATGCACCCGTAACTATGGCCAAGCATTTTATGGAGCAATGTCAAGTTTATGCTGGTGAAATGAATTTGGACGACCCTATGCTAGATCAAATTACACAAGTGTTTATGAATGAAGAGGGGCTCATGCTTCAAGACCTTATAAGTGAAAAGAAATACGAAAAGTACAAAAAAGTTATTCGTAAGGCCTTCAATATTGATCTTGATCAAATAGCACAATTTCGTCCATTGGTCATTAGCAACATGATTGCTGAATCCGTTTTAACCAAAACATATGATCTTGCATTGGATCATTTTCTTTGGCAATATGCTCAGGCATTGGATATGACCATGGAGGGCCTGGAATCTGCTGCTGATCAATTTGCGATCATGCGATCAATTCCAATGGAAAGTCAATTGAAAGCTCTTAGATCGTGTACAAAAAATGTATCCAAGTTTCGAAAGAAGGTTCTCCATTTATCTGAGTTATACAAAAAAGGAGAGCTCACACAGTTGTATAAATCCTCTAAAAAATCAATGGGTAAACTACGAAAGTTAATGATCTACGACCGAAATGAATACATGGCCCAAAACCTCATTTCACTAACGGAACAAGGAGCAACGTTTTGTGCGGTAGGTGCAGCCCATCTGGCCGGAGGCAAAGGGATGTTGCGAAAGCTGAACCAGGCCGGTTTTAAACTCAAACCGATATATTCCTAGACCTAATTAATTCAAGTTAAAGGTATAGGGAAACTCACCCGGATAGTTTTCATAATATCCATTAAAAACGATCGGGCCACTATAATCCTTTACAATTTCAATGAGATCGTTTACTGTTCTGACTTCTTTTTCATTAATGGACGTAATGATGTACCCAGGCTCAATATTGGCTTTTCCTGCCTTACTGTTTTTATATACGCTGACAACGTAAACTCCTTTTTGAGGGGTTCGTGCAATCTCGTTACTATCCATCTCCCGAAGTTCTACACCGATGCTTGTCAAAATGGGATCTTTTCGTACGGCAACAAAATCGGTTGTATTCAATTGATTTCTCAACGTAACCAGTGCATAATCCTCTTCTCCGTCTCTAAAGTATTTAATTTTCAATTCATCGCCTGGACGATATTGTCCAATGATTTCCATAAAACGGGGCGTTGTATTGGTCTCAATATCATTGATCGATAACAAAACATCACCTTTTTGTAATCCTGCGGCCTTGGCGGCACCACCTCGCGTAAGAGCATCGACGTAAACCCCTTTGACCTCATCCACTCCTAATTCATCCGCCAATCTAGAGTTGATATCAAAAATGGTAACCCCCATCCAACCTCGCTGCACCACACCATATTCTTTCAAATCGCGAACGACTTTCTTGACTAATTTGGAAGGTATGGCAAATGAAAAGCCTTCGTAGCCGCCAGAAGAACTTAGGATTGCCGTGTTGATGCCTACCAATTCACCATTGGTATTGATCAGAGCACCACCGCTGTTGCCCGGATTTACTGCGGCATCCGTTTGGATGAATGCTTCGATGCCTTGTCGTTCAAGCACATTAATGTTTCTTGCCTTTGCGCTCACAATTCCGGCAGTAACAGTAGATTGTAATCTAAACGGATTGCCCACAGCGAGTACCCATTCGCCAATCATCAAAGAATCAGAATTTCCAAATACTACATAATCAAGTTGCGTCGTTTCAATTTTCAAAAGCGCGAGATCTGTCTGTTCATCGAACCCAATAATTTCTGCTACATATTCTTTATTATTGTTCAGCGTGATATTGACTTTATCGGCATTTTCAATCACATGATTGTTGGTTACAATATATCCATCGTTACTTATGATCACACCACTGCCCGTACTTTTGGTAAATCTTTTGGTAGAAAAAGTGCTTCCGTTGGCAGGTACTTGGCTTTCTATGAATACTACCGCTTCTCTGCTGCTGGATGCTGCATTTATAAAATCAGTGGGCGCAGATGATCTGAAGATGGTATTTGCCCGCTCTGATAATATAAATTCCCGTTCGGCAGCAAGCTGGGCTTTATGCTCTTGTTCAATATAAATGGTTTCTATTGGATTGAATAACGCCGAGTAGAGAACAACTGCTAAAAAAGCACTTAAAATAGAAGACACGACTACTGTTGTTGCATTTGAAATCTTGCGCATAACTTAATCTTTTTTACTGTGGATAGAAAAACATCCTGCTTTAACGCTAATTTACAATTAAATATGTATTACGAAAAGTCTTAATATATAAATTACTCATTTCTGTATAAATATAACGCATTGCATCTGCAATTATGTTTTAGGAGCATCAAAAAAATTTTGGGGTTTACGTTTCGCCCTAGCCGATACTATTATTCACATTTATTCCTACTTTGCACTTTTAATCTTAGAAATGCTGATCCGATTTTACAACTATATCGTAACAGACACCGCCAGAGCGTATCAGGCCTTGCAAGTATTCCGGCTGGGTTCAGTACTCGTATTTAGCATTATCATGGTTCAGTTTGGTTTGAAGTCGGAAGAGATAGGTGATTTTGAATGGTTTATTTTTCTGGCGAATGTTTCATCCTTTTTTTGGGGCCTGGGATTGAAAAATGCATTTATGAGTTACTATCCAAAGCTTGGCCAAAACGATCAAAGAAAATTACTATTCAACTTAGGGGGTGTACTGTTTATTTTGGGTTGTCTTGCATTTGGGGTACTTCAACTCTTTAGGTTCCCACGGCTAGATACCCTGTATGCTTATCTCCCTTGGCTTTTTTGTTTTATAGTATTGGGGACCACGGCTTCTTTAAGCGAACATATTCTTTTGGTAAAACAGCGATCAAAAACGCTTTTCTATTATGGGTTTATTAGTTACAGCATTTATCTTTTTGGGTTGACTTTTTTAGTGTATCAGTATCGAGCTATTCAACCTCTTTTTGTAGGACTAGCCATTTGGGCGACTCTTCGGTTTGCTTATTTTGTTTGGCTTTCAGAAAAAGAGTCTTCGATGGTATTGGATTATAAGTTAACCTTCAAATTCGTACTTTTTGGGCTTCCATTGATTCTTCATGTCCTTATGGGAGCAGGCATGGAATACGTAGATGGTTATCTGGTAAATGCTTATTTTGAACGGTCGGAATTCACTTATTTTCGATATGGTGCTCGGGAGTTGCCTGTTAATACCATTTTCATTTCCGCTTTGGCTTCGGCATTTATTCCATTAGCAGTTACCAATTTGAACGATAGTTTGGCCGTCTTAAAAATGCGATTGAATCGATTGATGAATTTTCTTTTCCCAATGAGTATCGTATTAATGATTGCCAGCCCATATATTTTCAGGCTTGTGTATTCTGAAGAATATTTAGTTTCCGCGCAGATCTTTAACATCTACCTCTTAATCCTATGCAGTAGAATTCTTTTACCTCAAGTGGTTATTTATGCCCGGCACAAAAATTCAGTTTTAATGGTTGTCTCCTTTTTGGAGTTTGCGATTAATATTGGATTAAGCCTTTTTCTGATGCAATTCTATGGACTGTACGGAATTGCTTTTGCTACCGTAATTGCTTTTTTAATTCAAAAAATGATTCTTATTGCATACAATAAAGTCAAATTGGGTATTTCCCTTTCCAGCTACATCAACATATCTAAATACTTCCTATATACATTAGCTTTATACTTAACATTTTGTCTAAGTACCTTTTTTCTTTAGTAGAATGAACTTTTAAGGGATTTATATGTTTTAGACTCCAGAAAATGAATTTATCTCATGCAAAATCCACAAGCAATCAATTGGGCAACTACGAATAGGGGAAGGTCTATTCAGGAAGCCAGTCATGACAAACCCGTTTTACTTGTTTTCCTAAGGCATTTTGGGTGTGTATTTTGTAGAGAAGCCATGAAAGATATTGGTCGCAGGAGAAAGACTTGGGAAGAAAAGAATATAAATGTAATTCTGGTTCACATGTCGGACGACGTTACGGCAAATAAATATTTCAAAAAATATGGCATTCCAGGAATAGAGCATGTCTCAAATCCTGAGTGTGATCTTTATGCCTCATTTGGACTTACCAAGGGGTCTGTAAGTCAATTATTTGGTTTGAAAAATTGGATTAGGGGATTCGAAGTAACTGTGATAAAAGGCACACCTATTGGTTTACGTCAAATCGGTGATGGTTTTCAGATGCCTGGAGTATTCTTAATCTCAGAGGGTGATATCATGGATTCATATATTCATGCATCCGCCTCGGACCGTCCTGATTATGAAAGTTTGATCTCTTGTTGCGCAGCTTAGCCATTTAGCTCTTTTATTACACCAAATTTTCAGCTTAAAAAATAAAATATCAAAACGTAGGTACTGTAGGGTATCATAATTGATGTGTCCATCAGTCCGCTAAAATAGTAGTCATTTTCTTTATTCTGCACGAAATAGATCATTATTGCAGTGACCAAGCAAGTGATCAGCATGCAGATAAAACCAATGATCAATCCTCCATAGACAAAAGTAAGGACCGCATCCAGGACGATAGTGATTAAAACGAGCAAAATAGCCATATATGTTGAATATGTACGACCAAGTAGGGTAGGTATGGTTCCTACTTTATTTGCCCTGTCCACATAATAATCCCGAATATCAAAAGGAATGGTAATGGCAATAAAAAAGAGCGCAATTTCTGTGAAATAGACAATTATTGGTATCGGATCAATGCCATTTTCGTGCATAGGGATCACTCCTGTGACGTACGACCATATAATGGCTATCAAAAATATTTTAATGAACGAAAAGTCCCTAAGTCGCATTGCCTTCCCAAATATGGGTATGGTATATAAAACGGATACCACTCCGGCCCATGTCAAAAGTATCCATCTGGATAATCCGAAATTGAAAAACAAATAACAACACCCTCCGAAACTCACAGTGGCGTAAATGAGAATATGACTTTTAAATTTCTCAATTACGGCAAACCTCCCTTTATGTGAGAATTTTTTGACCTTGTTGATTCCAATTATACGATGAATGGAGTAAATAAAAATCGTACTGGAAAATGTAAACAGCAGATATTTAAAATCTACGTTCAACTCGAAACGGCTGACCGTAAAAAGGTACAAATAGACACTGCATAATCCTATATGCAAGCTACTGTATAAGTAGAAATTGGTGATATGGTGCGCTAGTTTTTTCAACTTAATAAAAATAATTTCTAACTCTGCGATACAAGTCATCGATTAGATCTTCAACCATGTCATCTGTATCTTTTAACTCTTGATTACTAGAATCCTTGAATTCATTTGGAATAGCTCTTTCATCTCCACTCAGTTCATATATTTCAATTTTATCCTCAACTTCTTCCGTAAAACGTTCTTCCCGGAGGTCACAATTGTTGGTCGAGCGATTTATCTCCACATCCACCCGCCACGAAACTGTCTTAGTTATTCTTCTTGTCGTAACAGTTCCGGAAACTTCTTTATAAATTGGTACTTGCACAGAATTTCCACTGGTATCTGTTTCTGTTCGATAACCGTCTAATATCTCTTTTGTGTAATTCCGCGATGAATTTTCACTTCGTTCATCAACATCCAATCTGGAAAAATCCAATTCAACCTCACAATCGCTTTTTATTGAATTGTTGTCATAAACGATCTGTACGAAACCATCCTCTCCTTC
>JBCCVV010000328.1:0-6396 GCA_039194925.1 Bacteroidota bacterium | reverse complement strand
CAAAAGGCCAAACGCTCTGTAACTATCATTTTTAAAATCCATAAATGATAAGATAACATCAATTTTATCCGACAACTTGGATTGGACATACTTGCTTTTGCTTTCATAGAAAACAAGTGATCGTTGAATTCTTTTAGATAAGGCTTTTCTATACAATTCAATGTAAAGCAGAATAATGGCAAAAACATCTAAGACAGTACCAGCTACAAGAAGAGCATTTTGAGAGGGATTAATTTCAAATCCCCAATAGAACCAATCAAAAATTATAGGAAAGAATACATAAACTACGATCGTAATTAAAATAGAAATATAGAGTATAACATTACATTCGGTATCCAACGATTTTTCACAAAATGTCTTGAATTTTGGTTTTTTTTGATCAAAGTGTTTTTGATGAGTAGAACAAAAAATAGCGCCGTCATGCGTATGATTTTTGCAGCGTTCCTTGTTTTTATTTAGGGCATGACATCGAACCATAACAGAAATTATCTTAGTTCGAATAACCAGGAAACATGGCTATTGGTTCCTTTACACCAACTTGGCAAATGACTTGCTCATCACAAGGGTATTACTTGAGATCGTTTCATGTCATCGGTGTCAAAATGTTGGATTTATATGAGATGTAGAAAGAACCTTCAAAAAGAATATTCTCGTAACCCAACAAAATTCGCTTTGACCTGTGTACCTAAACAGTATGTATTTAGATGAATAAAATAGATGGCCTTTAAAAAAGCAAAAGACTGAAAATCAGATAATCTTCAGTCTTTTAAGTTTTTGAATATCTTTTAGCAATTCCTTACTATTTTGATTCTTATGTTTTTTACGCTTTAATCAACCGGACATTAAGAAAGATATCCTTCATCACGTATTCAATCTTAATGGTATTGCCTGGCCTATCCAGTAAAATCTTCGCTGCAGCTCTGTTGTCCCTGCCTTCTGAATCCGACCAAAAACAACCTTCATTTCCCAATTGTTCGGACTTTAGGTACTGTCTACCGGCTCGCCAGCTTAGGAGTTGTAAGTCCATACCACTGGTTCCACCACGGACCAAGGCATCGAAAGCGGAAGAGGGGCCACCATAGCTTTGAAACAGGTTATTCCATTCATCCAAGGTGGGTAAGCGCCATCCAGTAGGCAGGACTTCATGAATCGCCTCCCACGTATAAAATAATCCAAAGCCCTTATTTCTTGTTGCGTTAGGGGCACCATACTCTGTGTTCCAAGTGATCGATTTGTTTTCGGCGATATAGAATGTAAAGTTCTCCGCCATCCATTCCCTATTATCTTTGAGTTTGAGTGTTCGGTACGAAAAAGTCAAGCCTCGCTGATCTGGTCGGTCATCCTGTAGCGTACCATACGTAAATCCATCTCTTGGTGCTAGTGGTACTAATCTTTCGGGTCTTTCCATAATTATAAAAGTGTTTTTAAGGTTAAAAAATGTTTTAGTTTATATTAAGCTTCATATTTTTTTCATTCATGTAGATAAATTAGTAACACAAAGGTTTATTGCTTGTGGTATTATCTGAGATGCTTATGACAGATATGGATCTAAGCATTATGTATGCTGTTAAGGCAGCGAACAAGCGTGATTTTATCATCTTCAAGATCATGGTAAGAGTTTGTATTTTTCAAGCTATTGAGCGGCTATCCTGATTTATAATTAAATAATGAATCATTGTGATTTCCACCATACTAATGTTGGACCAACAGGTTTTGGGATGGATTGCCTGGTCTTTTTATAAAGAACAACATAAAATACTTTTTGAAAGTGTTGGTGCTTAAAGTACGTTTTACCATAATCAAAAAGAAAACTTTTAGTAAGACAAATAGGATATTCTATATCGACATTTATCGCATCAATGGGTATGTAACCGTCTTGTAAGTTTGAATATTCTCCCCGTGTTCGTAAGCCAATGAGTTGAATCTTTGTCAAACAATAAATGCCGTTTGCTCTTAGTTCAACAGGAGTATTATTTTCAGTTACTTCTGACCTAGGCAAGGGGATAGGCGTAACGCCAGCAAGTGCCTTGCTTAATATGACGATACCCTGACTTATCAAATTAAAATTTTGGGTTTTTAAAAGCAAAGAACATGTTGCCTTACAGCCAACACCTTTAATTGTAATCGTGTTGTTTTGTAAATCAGAACTGCTTAGTGTTATCGTTTTTTTTGCATTTGGGGTTAAGGTATCATTGAATGTAGGTATAAGTGTTAGTATGCCCGTTAGCACAGATACAGATTCCGGTTTTTGCCAGCTAAAAGATATGGCATCACTGCATTTCGAAACCTTTGTATGATTGGCTTTGAAGTTTTCGAGTTTTTTAAATATCTCAATCGTCTTGCTGATCTTTTGCGTCTTTGTTACCTTGGAATTATTTTGGATGGTCCAGTAGGTGATTTTTAAAGTAAACGTTGTTTGACCAGCAGGTAGGTTCGGATAAATATGGCTCCCAGTATTCTTGTTTACGGGTAGATGGGTGATTGCACCTCCATTTGATTGTTTGGAAATTTCTATTTTGGTGATGCTTACTCCTGAAATATCCCACGTTGCTTTTATCTCCGCAGGAAAAATATATTTATCGGGAAACTCAGGAGAATGGCTACCGGATATATTAAATTCATTGATTTGTGGTGAATTTGGAATTAATAGAACAGTTTGCCTTGATGTTATAGTTTCTGTTTTATGTACCAGCTCATAAGGTATTTTATAGGTAACCTGTAGAGTAAGAATGGTTTGGCCAGCCGGTAAATCTGAATAGATATAATTTCCAACTTTATCCGTTATGGGATGGTGTGTAACTTCTCCGCCATGAGTATGTTTATTACTTATTTCCATTTTTGTAATGTTTTCCCCACTAATATTCCATGATGCCTTAACGTTCGAAGGATAAATGAATACAAAACGGTTATTGGAGGGATGACTACCCGATACTTCAAATTCGTTAATTTTGGGAATGGCTGGAGCTACGATAGCCAAGAGGGATTCGGAATTAAGCGTTTTAATTGTTCCTAACGCATCCTCATTTACAGATTTTTGTTTATAACTTACAATTAGTTTTAAAGCTGTTTTACCAATGGGTAATTGACCAATGTCCTTCTGGCTATTATTTCCTGACAAGTCTATTAGCTTCGGAGTTCCAGTAGGTAGTAGTTTTTTTTCAAGTTGTATTTTAGTAATAATCTGCTCAGGGTCATTTACATTCCACTTAATTATAAAATCTGTGTCCTGATTATAATAACCAGGATAAATGGGAGTTTGAACAATTGTGAATACTTCAATACGTGGTATATATTCACAATTCACCGTTATGGTTTTACTAGTTGGTATTTCTTTGTAACCTTGTAATTTTAATCTAATATAATATTCGGTAGTTTGTTTTAATGATTGTATTTGATAGCATCCCTTATCAATTTCTTCTTGAGTCAAATTTTTGGATTCAGCGGATCCCAATGTGGGTTTGATTGTAATAGTTGTGTCATCACCAATAATTACTTTCGCATCGGAGGATATTTGCCAGTGAAGTTTCGTTCCAGAATTAAATCCTACCCAATTTTTATCAGAATAAAAATAGTTGAAATGCACGGGCTGATATACCGTGACTTCGGTCGTTAATGTTCTCTTCACTTTTTTTGATAGACCGTTGTAAATAGCTGCTAAAAGAAAGGTGGTGTCTTGATCAATAACCTCTTCAGTTATATAAACTCCTTGATTGTTATTCTTATTTATATATTTGGTAACCTTTATATTTTGGTGCCCTCTGTAAGTAAGGTAAAATTCTTGATGTTTCAATGATCCATTCCATTCTAACCGGACTTTTTGTGGATGGGGTAGATTAGCCGGCTCAGCTCTAAAACTATTGAAAATGACATCGGCAGGATATTTAACTAAATCAAAACTTTGTTGGAGCTTAGATGATGGAGAGTAATTTTCAGTGATTTCAATATCGGTTACACCCGTTTGATCATTAATTGTAAGGCCACTCAATATTAATTTGATGTGGTCGCTTGGTGAAATATGCAAAGAACCGTTATAGCTTATTCTAAAGCATATATTATTTCCCAATTTTATTGGATGGGTTGCACTACAATTCTGAGAGGTACATTGAATCTGTAAGTTTTTAGCCTGATAATTGGGAATCAACAAATCCTTGCTTTGATCTCCGAATGGTAGACTAAAGGCAATGTTTTCAAGGCGTAGTGTACTCAGTGTATGATTGGAGATGTGGATGCTGAGTGAAGCGTTTTGTTCGTCAATATGTAATAGCACGTCTTTACCACTTTGGTCAATAGGGGTGATATCATAGTTAAGTCTACATTTTTTACCTGGAACGGATTGTTTTATTTTATTCATAGTTTTTTGAAATTTTTATGACTTCTTCAGTTTTAAAAAACCAGCCCTGATCATGTTATTATTATCGGCCAGATGAGGTAAATTATCCAGATTTACGATTTCAAAATCTTCCCAAGTATTGACTTGCGTATCTTTTTTATCCAACCAACTCCAATGACCAAATAGTGCTGCTGGTTTAGGTATCGTTATGAGTTGCTCTGTAGAACCATTTTTCACTTCACTGAAGGTTTTTCCCAATGTAGCATCCACTTGAAAATAATAGTCCAAATGGTCCAGAGCTCCCTTAAGTTGGTCCATATCTAGTTCAGCTTTTTGGACAGGTAAAAGCCCTGAATAAACATGTATGGCCACTTCTGGATCTATGAGAAGTGCCAGTTTTTTAGTTGGCCCAATTTGAATTTTTGGGTAGTTTGTCGGTTGTGTTTTCTGGATATAGTGATCCCTTGAGTCTGGAGATAGGACCTCCGTATAAAAATTTGAAAAGTTGATCTGGTGATTGCTACTATCAAAATACCCAATTAGCCCATCCTGGCTATTCGAACTATCCCCGATTTTTATCGGAAACTGATATTCTTTATACACAGGGTCCGGTCCTTTACCCGTATCCTTCCAAGATTGATTTTTGTTGGGGGCATATTGCAAATCTAGTTTTAATTCGACTTCTGTTAATGCCAGTGGTCTGCCAATGAGTTGGAAAGGCAAATGCGCAGCTTGACCAATGGGTTCAATATTTTGTAAGGCTGTATCGATTGTTTTTACTAAATCATTAAAAGCATCTGCATTATTCTGAATGCTTAGTATTCCATCTATAAATCCAAATGCGAATGGATAATCGGTTTGCAATTGATGATAGTTGGAAAATTGACCTGGTGCGCCAAACCATTTTAACTGACTGTTTTGCAGAAGTAATTCTCCTAAGTAAATACCATTTGGACTGTAAAGGACTATAGATTGATTTAAAAAATTATGAATTACCCAAAGTTTAATTCCTCTTACGTTTGGATGATTGGTATTGATTGCCCAGTTAAAATGCAGCTTGGCTGCCTGATTAATTCTTGGAAGTGTTTGCACCCAATATGAGTATTCCATAGTTGCCGGGATCTTGTGAGGGGTAAGGCTGGAAGATACTTTAGTATTTTGACCGGAACGATTACTTGAATAGATTAGGTCTAATACTTGTCCATATCGATCGATAACGGCCAACTTGGAAAAATAAAACAGCCCTCCTTTTACAAATTGAAATTGAGAAGGGTTAGTTTGCGGATTTACTTCCGGCGTATAGTATGCTATGGGAGGAAAAGCCTGGTAAGAGTGCACCCAATCTTGATTTAAATCAAAATTTAATGCTTTGGCAACCGCTTTATCAATGGCTTTTCGGGCTACCTTATCAAAAGGAATTCTATTGGAGGCGGTTTTTAGGGTAGCTAAATGCTGGTGAATGCCATCCAAATTTTGACTCAAGAAATCAGCGGATTGAGCGACTTTCAATTCATTAGTTAAGGTTTGCTGATGGGCTGGATACTTTTTTATATGCTCCTTTAATTTGTTGAGATGATTGAGTTTGGCAGATTTCGTCAAGGTAATTCTGCCGTCTATTGTAAAGGATTTAAGCTCAGAAGCAGGAAGTTGATGTAAAAAGTAGTCTTTACCATTAAAGGCCCAGTATTGATCGGATTCGGTAGTACCATCCGTATAATTAATTGGAAAATAGTTAATTTCCCATTCCAGGAAAATAGGTTGCCATGGCTGTTTATCCCAAACTTGACTAGCAGCGATCAGATCATTTTGGGAAAGGTTTTCTTGAGAAATTTCACCCTCTGGTTTATTTATATTCACACCTTCCGTTAATAGCGCCGCAGCCGAGGTAGGAACATCTTTTCCTTCATATTTCACGGTAGTGCCATGTGGATTAATAGGTAAATAGCTGCATGCTAAAGTATGGTCTATTGGAATTGGCTCACTTACCCCTGCCCCTGAGAGCAATAATACGGGATCATTACTCTCAAAAAAAGCCGACTTAGGGATCTTTTTTAGTTGGACGTTAT
>JBCCVV010000327.1:0-6437 GCA_039194925.1 Bacteroidota bacterium | reverse complement strand
GTTTTATGTGATTTCCTGTCTGTGGTTAGTTACAGTTGTCTACTGTATTTATAAGTTCAGAGGGTTTTATATGAAATACCCAAATGATATCTTTTTGAGATACCATTACATCTTAGTTGAAATTTTTATGAACCTCAAAAGGAGTTGGGAGCACTATCAGATTAGTAAGTTGAAAGTGGGTCAGAAATATCAAGATAGGCGGGCTGGCATTACTATAGAACCCATTCATCAACTACCGAATCTGTATTTTTTGTATGTAGAATCATATGGATCCTACTTCTATAAAAACAATAGCGGAAAAGAGGTTTCATTTGAGATGTTGAGGGATTTTGAAAAAGATTTGACTGAGAATGGCTATAAATGTGTCTCTGCTTTTTCTGAGTCCACCACCATCGGTGGTCAATCATGGCTTACTTATAGTTCTATGTTATTCGGATATAGGATCGATAATAATACGCTCTTCGAGAACCATTTGAATGACGAGAACTTTCGCAAGAGCAAAGGTTTATTACAGCTTTTGAAATCAGTAGGCTATCATAATTATAACTTAAATCCAATTAATCCTATTGCTGGTTTGCATGTACCTTACGAAGAAATGCGTGCTATGTACGCAATAGATACCTGGTTCTTGGCGGATGACATTGATTATGTAGGTGATCAATACGGATTCGGACAGTGTGCGCCTGACCAATACAGCTTAAACAAAGCGATGGAGATGATCCAGCGCGACAGACAATCACCCTATACCTTATTTTACTTAACCAAAAACTCGCACTCACCATTTATCTCTCCTCCTTTTGTGGCTAATTGGAAGGACTTGAATAAATCAGGAGAAAAACAGCTGCATGTTCATAAAGGGTTTTTAAAAAATCCAAGATTTGAAGATTATCAGAATGCCATCAAGTATGAATTTGATACTATAAGTCAATTTATAGAGGACTATGGTAAACAGGAAGATATCTTCATTGTGGTGGGAGACCATCAGCCGCCGATCTTAGCCAATAAGGAGCAGCATGGATTGACTACTCCGGTTCATATTATCAGTCGAAATGATAAATTCCTACTCGAATTCCATAAATATGGTTTTACAAAAAGTCTCATAGAAGCAAAAGACCCAACCATTAAACATGAGGCATTTTATTCTATATTTCTAAATGCTTTTGCGAATCAATTCACCAGCAACCCCAAAAACATACCTGAATATGAGCCCGAAGGAATTAAACTCTAATCGGCTATACAAAAATTGGCTGTTGCTTCACTCCATCCTCAACGTTTTGGGCGTAGGATATACCGTCTGGCAAGGAAGTATCTTGCTTTGGCTGACTCTCAACATCTGTTCGTTTTCTTATTTTATCTCAAGAATGGGCGTATTTCTTATTGATTTTCCAGCTTTTGTAGGGTATGCCAACTGGGTGACTTGTTTTCGGCTCTTGCTTCTTTTTACGCTGGGGTTTTTGCTGGAAGTGCTGAGCAATTACGTGCTCTTTTCTTTGTTTGCATTCGCCATTGCCTTGGATGGACTGGACGGGTTTTTAGCCAGAAAATTCAAACATCACTCTGATTTTGGAGCAAGAATCGATATGGAAACCGATGCGTTCTTGGTCATGTTGCTTACGCTTCATCACGTGCTGGAGCAGACGATCCCACAGTGGATTCTTCTGCCTGGTTTGATGCGATTTTTTGTTGGGATTCTAACCTACTTTGTTGAATTCAGAGAGGGTACTTCGAAAATGTTCAGGCCCACCATTGCAGTGATATTTTTTGTGAGTCTCCTGTTGGCATTTGTGTTGCCCAATGATTGGACCTACTACCTAATCAGTATGGCAGGGGTATTGATACTGCTATCGTTCGGGTTAGAAATAATTGGAAAATAAGAAAAATTTGAGAGACAATTTATTGTAGGTCTTAGAATTCAAATTCAAGAGGGAAGTGTGTCATTAAAGAAAGATGTAGCTTGAAAGACTATCTGAAAAGACTTTACCAAGCAAAAGATCAATTCTATTCCATGCACCCAGAGTTTAAATTGTAAAGAAGTATTTGAAACATATAAGTAAGAATCCTAAAGTACAAAAACCGATACAGGCAGTCATCCTTTTTCCTGTACTTACCATATTGCCTGCAATGGCAGGTATTTTTTTGATTCCTATCTATTTAAAAGAATTAAGTCCGAAAGAGTATGGTATACTCTCCTTGCTCAATGTTTTGGGGTCGTTTTATTCAACAATAGCCATACTTCAATTAAACGTCGCTGCGTCTATAAGTTATTTTGATTACGTACAAGACCAGCACAAGCTAAAGAAATATAAATCATCGCTTTTTTCTGCTTCCTTCATAATAGCCACAAGTACATTTTTCTTGTTTACAATCCTGGGGTTACTTTTATTTCCTTACTTAACCAAAACCAATGAAATTCCTTTTGTGCCCCTTGGCATGATTGTTCTATTGACGCAATATTTGACTCAGCTTAAATCTATCCACTTCTTATTTATAAAAAATGAATATCGTCTACTAGAATTTTTAACGTATTCAATACTTCTTTTAGTTATAAGCATTGCTACTCAATACTACTTAATTGTTGTAGAAAAGTTAGGGGTTTTAGGTTCTGTATCAGGGCAATTGATGGGTAATTTGATTGTTACGGGGATTGTTTTGATTTTGCAAAGAAAGCTATTTGATGCTAAGCCTAACATTCAATACATCTCTTCATCACTTAAACTCTCAATTCCTTTTATTCCTGTCACATTGATGGCTTGGGTTTTCAATGCTGGAGATAAGATACTCGTTGAAAGACTAACAGACCTAGCCACAGTTGGTAGCTATGCTGTACTAACTAGTCTTCTTTTATTAGCAGAAAATGTATTCAACTCTTTGATTAATGCATTCAGACCAAAGATTTTTGAGAGCTTCAATGTATTAGGAAAACAGGAGATTGAGAATGTTGGTCGACTGATTAGGCTTTATTTACTTTTAGCACTTTTAGTCCTCTCCGGAGTTATCCTAATTGGAAGTAACCTTAGTTTAATTACCCAAAACCTGAAATATCTTTCATTAGTGCCACTATTTACGCTAGGAGCATTGACCCTGATACCTCGAGTTGTGGTTAGAGTATATTCTCTTCAACTATTGTACGTAAAAAAAACCAGGCTAATAGCGATGATCACACTCATCTCGATGGCCATTTTAATACTAAGTCTTGTATTACTTGTTCCGGTTTTTGGAATTGCAGGAGCTCTTTATTCCATAGGAATTTCTAATTCTATCAGATTTTTAATGTTCTATCACTATGCAAAAAGAGAATTTCCAATCTTAAATGGATTTACGAAGTATGCTTTATACGTCATTTTGGGTTTCGTATCTATTTTAGGGCTTGCATATCTAAGCTATCAGACTGGTTTATATGCTATCAGTACTTATGGAGCGATTCAATTCTCTGCGGTGGCTATCTACTTAGTATTTATCTTTTTAAAAAACATGCATGCATATAAGCATATAAAAAAACAATGAATTATTTCAGGTGTAATGGTATAGTCGCTGGATTTTCAGCGCTTATTTGTTACACGAACTAAAATTATTCAAGTGACAAAATCCTACTTTATAAGAATTAAGGAGTACATAAAACTTCAAAGAATCAAGTTAATTGAATCAAGGCGAAGTATTAAAGATGATTTCAATGGACGTGTGATGTGTTTGTTTTCCAGTCCAAGAGGTGGATCTACCTGGTTGTTGGAGGCCTTGAATAACATGGGTGAATTCGTTCCGATCAACGAACCTTTTTTCCAGGGGAAACTTCGAACAGATGGTATTATGCCGTCCTTCTCTACAGGAAGGCCCTATCTCAATGAACTGAACTTCTGGTTTCATCAGCCACTAGCAGAGGGATATAAATCAGTTGAAGAAGAGGTAGTCTTCAGAAGGCTCTTTTCAGGAAAGTACTTGCATCCTGATCTTACACGCTATTCATCCATAGACCAACTCAGGAATGCTAAGCGCTTTTTGGTGAAGTTTTGCTATGGCAATTTAATGCTACCTTGGATAGTAGAAAATTTCAACGTTGCAGCCATTTGCTTAATTAGACATCCATGTGCGGTAATCGCATCGCAACTCAATGTCAAAGGAGCTTTTGATCATATCATAGCATGTCCCAAGTTTGATTTTCCAGCCTTTTTCAACGTGGAATATTTCAGTCAGTTCGATCCAATCCTTCGCAATATATCTAGCCCAGAAGGCATATTAGCGGCTATATGGAGTATGACAGTAAAGCATGTCGTCGAGCACCCTGCTAATAACCTAAAGTGGCATACATTAAAATATGAAGATCTGCTGAGAGACCCTGCCGTTGAACTCAATAAAATAGTGACCCGATATCCTGAATTTGAGTGGTCAGGGGCAACGGTTGATGCTAATATTCCCAGTCAATCAACGCTCGATCCAAAATTGGAAAGTTACTTACTTAATAACTCCCAAGAAACAAAGTGGAAAAGCCAACTGACCATTAAACAAATTGATAATATTTTTGAGGTAGTAGACTCGTTTGGTGTGATAATCTACAATTGATTTTTTGCATGTTCGATCAAAGAAATCATGTGGTATGAGCAGGAAAGTAGCACTTATTCTTCCTTACTACGGACAGTATCCCATCTGGATAGATGCCTTTTTACGATCTTGTGCGTACAATCCTTCCTTGACTTGGCTAATCTTCTCGGATCTGGAGAAGCCCAAGTACCAGCCCGATAATGTTCAGTTTTTTCACCTGGAAAAGCAAGCATTGTCTGTGCTGATTAAGCAAAAAACCGGGATACATCACGCATTAGAAAATCCCCATAAGCTATGCGATTTTAAGCCGTTGTACGGACATATATTCGAGGATTATCTTGTCGATTATCAATTCTGGGGACATTGCGACATGGATATCATTTGGGGAGAGATGGATCGCTTTCTGCTAAAGATTGGCTTTGAGCAATTTGATCTCGTTTCCTCAAGGTCCCATGCCATCAGCGGCCATTTTACGCTATACAGAAATATAGAAGCACTAAAGGTACTTTATCAATCAGTTCCACGCTATCACAAGGCTTTTACCGAACCTAATTACCAGGGATTTGATGAGGGTTTTTATTCCTACTATATATTTAATGAAGTAAAAAGTGGACGACTTAATATAAAACCCTATTGGGAAAAACGGAATTGCATCGATAGAGGTGAATTACATAGACATCCTGGTAGCTGGATTTGGGAGAAGGGTAAGATACATAATCGCTGGGGGGGTAAGGGAAATTACTTACACCTCATTGATTGGAAAAAGACACTAAGAGAGGTCAATCTCGGTAACCCTGAGCAACTGAACCGATTTAGTATATCCGAATTCGGCCTATGGAAAGGCAGGATTCCCTGGCAATATCAACGCAGGTTATTTTTTCGATGGGGCTTCCGAAAGAAGTATCAGCGTTGGAAAAATTGCTTAAAGACTTTCAGGAAATACCAGCTATTTCATACTAAGCATGAAAAAAATGCGAATGTACCTGAGGGATATAAAACATTAAAGTGAATTCTTATGATCAAGCGTTTTAAAAAGTTGGTCAAATCCTTGTGGATAAATAAGAAGAACAAATACAAAAATGCTACTTATTGGATAGAAAAGTACCTCTCAGGAGATCGGAGTTATATCATTCAAATTGTTGCTAACGACAGGGGGAGTTGCGATCCTCTATTTGATATGGCACAAAAGCATGAAAATTGGAAGCTATTACTGGTGGAACCTGTAGCGCATCTACTCGATCAGTTGAAAAAAAATTATGGTAATACTGCAACTCAGCTTCTAAATTTGTACGAAATTAACCATTCTGATGCGCTGCTATCAGAAGCATAAGGCTACGATTGATTAATTCTAAAACAACTTGATTTAGAAAAGCACCTCCCAAAGAGATGTTGTGCATAGATGCAAGACCAAAAAGCGAAATAAAAAATGATGTGATGATTCGAATACATTCTTCTTTCCATAAGTGCCTAACCATGTATTTTCTCCGAACTGCTAATGCTGCTCTTAACACATTTGCTTTTTCGAGGAAGAAAGAATACGAACACTTTGAGAGTATACAAGGATTATTTTATAATAAAATGAGTCAATATTATCTTTGTTCCATTAACAGTTTTGCTCCTGATATTGAAAAAATAAATGGAGACTTTCGCATAAGTAGGTTTGTAAGAGATCCTCGTGATCTTATTGTATCTGGATATTTTTATCATAAAAAAGGAGCAGAACCTTGGTTTCGATTCAAAGGTCCTACTGAGGAGTATTGGGCAGCAATTAATGGACATGTACCTGTAGGTCTTCCACCTGAAGATTCTTTTGCAGAATATCTTAATAAACTAGATCAATCTCATGGCTTAATGCAGGAAATAGAATTTCGAAAATATCATTTGGAAAGTTTTAGGCAATGGCC
>JBCCVV010000326.1:0-6449 GCA_039194925.1 Bacteroidota bacterium | reverse complement strand
TAGTTTTAAAATTTAGACAATTCCTTTTGAGGTTGCCTCCAAAGCATATTAATTCTTTATTGTTATCCAATTAGATAAAATATATAACTAATATGCTGACAGATTAAAGTAAATCACAGGTACCATCCGTAAAAGACACTAACTGATCGTTTGGGTAGCTGTGGAAAATGATACCAGGACCATCCTGGAAGTCCATTCTTTGAAAGCGGTATTCTCAGTGTCTAACCATTTGTTGGCGGACACCATAGTTGCATTTGCCACTTTCTGCCAGTCATTAACAATTTTTTTCAGCGCCTTTATAGTAGCGGAAGCTTTTTGAATTACTGCATTGAGCTGGTTTACGATTAGTGTGATATTAGCCAATTCATTGCTTGCTGAATCCAAATCACTCCAGGCTTGTTGAAGCTCAGCAATAGTATTATTGATGTCTTTGGAAAGATTTAACTCAGTGATTGCATCTGTGCCTACCTTAGATATACTGGAGATCAATGGTTGAATGGTTTCTCCTTCGGAACCGACAGCTATAGCGACGTTCACGGCTGTCACCACTATATCAGCACCTAACCCGAAAGATCCCTTTGTAAGTTCATCTTCCTGCTGATCGAACAGAGTGGACAATGAGTCAACTATGGCCATAAGCGCATCTACTTTTTTTTGATCGGCTCCCTGAATTCCCTTAGCAATGGTCTCTAAACCACTTGCATAAATATTTCCCTTTGTAACCAGATTACTTACCGAATCTGCAGATACAATCAATCCTGGAGTTGTCGAACCGGTCGGAATCAAAGTGCTATTTGCTAGACTTTGCATTGTTGCCACAGGGAAAGCATCATTGTAATATCCTTGAATAGTATAAGGTTGTGCAATCAGGTTTTCAGAAATAAAGCCTTCAAAATATTCATTGTAAATATCCTGTTGCCAATTTACAAAATCAGTAGCTAAAACAGGGTTACTATTGATGATACTCGATGTAAGTACCGTTTGTTGGGATATGTATAAAAAGTCACTGATGGTTCTAACATTATTTAGAATACTAAGAACGGGTAATGGATTACTCATAATTATATATTTTTAAGATTTTTAATTAGAGGAAGTCCCCAGATAGCTCGGGGACCTCCAAATTTTATAGTTCGATGTTGAAAAACGTATGACTGACTACCTTAAGATGTTGTTATAGCCGGTAATTTGGTCCAGGTATTAATTGTTTCATCCGTCCAGCTATATGCATTTCCATCTCCATCCACTCTGAATACTCCACCCACGGCTGTGATGCCTACCACATCTTCCTCTAATAGTGTAGATGAAGGTGGAGAAATTGAGTTGTCGATTGAATACAACTCTTGGGAAGTATTGATGATCAATTGATCTCCATTACTCATTTGTGCTAAAGTAGCTACCGAAGATCCAGTACTTGTTATGGCTTCATTGATGATGTTTTCAAATGTGTTTGTCGAAGCGTTCCAGAGGTAACTATAATTGTCTGAAGTTACAACTCCCAGATAATTACCATTGCCAGATAAGCTGATATAAGGACTTTTCATGTTCTGCAAAGAAACCCAGCTCGTACCATTATAATAATAAATTTCCTGACTGTTGAGGGTCAATGCAAAAACCTTTGATCCTGCTACCGCGATGCTACTTGCAGCATCGGAATTGGGAAGGGCCGGAAGCGTAGTCCAATCTGTACCTGATCCATTGTACTTATATACCCGACGGCTACTTATCGTTTGGTCGATAGCATAAATATCGGTGCCGTCAGTGGCTACCTGTGCCGCCGGGAAAGTACTGATGTTTGTCCATGTGTTAGAAGACAGATCATATGTTCTCACATAATAATTCGTCGTGTAATCAGGATCCGTACCTGCAGCACCTACAGCCGGTGCACCATTGATGCCTACAACTTTGGCTCCGGATGCAGCACCTGTTACGATGGACAAACATTTATCTGCTAATGCAGACCATGTCGTTCCTCCATTAGCTAAATAATATGCGGCGCCGGAACTGCTGACCTGATAAAGCCCAGAACCGGAAGAGGTAAACCCTGTAGGATTAGAAAGTTCTTGCGGACCAGGCCAGACATAAGCAGTGATGTTTGCCAGGCTATTGGCCGTAGCCATAATTTCATTCCATTCAGTTTGGGCAGCATTCCAATCCGGTGTACTTTCTTCCAAATCGCTTACAGCATCAACAATATCAGTAGATAATGTTGCCAATACATTCTCGAGTGCAGTCAATTCCTTTTCTGCTGCAGACTGCATAGAAGCAAATCCATTAATGGATCCTATGACAGCTTGAATGGCTGTAGCTGACTGAGAGTAGGTGGTTTCCCAATCTGTATCGGTTTGAATGGTTTGTTTCAACCCTTCTATCTGAGCTTTCAGAAAATTAATTTCCTCTATCGCAAAATAGGCACCAATGGCCCCTCCTGCCATAAGTATCCATCCAACTGGATTCCAGAAATTGGCTAGACCGACTATTCCAACGGTAATAGAAACTCCGGCTCCAACACCTTCACCTATAATCTTTTTATTATCCGAACTAATTGTACTCTGAGCCTGGGCAACAGCTTGTTGCAATCCCTGTATATCGGATTCATAAGCATTGTATAGTTGTTCAAGAACTCCGGTGGTAGCTGCTGTATTAAGTGTAGAGGTTGCATTATTAATATTGGTACCCAAGGTGGTAAGTGAGGTTTTGAGACTGGTTACATTCGAATTGAGAGCATTGAACAATGTTTCTAAGCCGGATGCATTCTTAGAGGCAAAATCCAATACAACATTGCCATTTATTCCCTGAATGGATTGTGGAACGCTCACTAACTGAGCCAAAATAGATGTCGGGTTTGAAGTGCCAGGTCTAGTGTCCATGAAGTTATCCAACTGACCCTGAATTATATCAAAATCTGTGTTAAAGGTTGTCCACGCAGTCTGTAGCGTTGCTGGGTTAATGTTAACGCCGTTCGGTGGTGTCCCAAATGTAGGATTAGGAAGTTGTAGCTGGGTAACGGCATACACATATCCTGCGGTTGACATAATGGTCAGGTAAGATGAGGTAGTAGCCGCTGCCAGATTAAGAGCTACTGCACCGAGTTTTGTCTTAGGTTGATAAGAAGTTAAAGGATGCGATTTTTTTGAGGTTTTTAAATGGTTCATAAAATTTGTTTTTATGTGAGGTAATAAGATTAATAAAGTGCTAGATCCTTGCAATGATCTTAGCGGTAATGAATTGAAGCTTCTAGATTACAAGTACTCTATATCTGTTCTGTAAGCAAATGTAGGCGGGCTTTATTCGACCATTCGGACAATTGAATGTGATAGATCGGACATCTACTGAGATGAAACGGACAATGTACTGTGATGAAACAGACATTCTTACAAATATGACGAAGGTTATTTGCCAAATTACGTCTTAAACTGTCAGGTAAATATTTTAATAATTAAGTCGAAGGCCCTTCAGAACAAGGAATATTCTTATTTGTCGAACTGGAATGACCGAACAAATACATAATTTTCAATACCTTTTGGAAAGTATTTTGGTGTATCAATAAATATCTAGTTGTTGTATTGGCTTGATTTCAAACATTCCGATCCATTTAAATTTAAATGTCGAATTTATTCTTATTGCTTATAGTTGAAGAGAATATATCAGTTAAAATGATGATTTTTCAACCATTCATTAGTAGTTCTTGATAAAAAATTAGATGCCATTGATCATTAAGTTTGGCATATCTTTTTTCTAAAGTAAACAGACCTTGATTTGCTGAAATATGTTCTGAAATTATTCCCCCAAAGTTTGTAAAATTACGTTCGAAAGTTCCGTTTTGGTGGTCAAATGGTCTGTGTAGTATCCAGTCCTTTTTTTGCCACATTATTTCTTCAGCGACTTTGGTACTGTCGGATGATCTGGTTAATCCTTTTAAAGGAAATACTGTTCGTTCAAGTTGGAAAAGACTGTCTGTATGATATTGATCGTAAAAAGGATAGAAATCATCAGGTAGTGCTGATTCATATACAACCTCATGTTCTATTTCAACCGGGATGTTGTTATAATTTCCTTGTATTTTTTTATAGAAAAAAATGATACAAATTATAGCTAGAAAAAATGCGAGAAATTTAATTATGTTCTTTTGCATAAACGATTGTAAATTTTTCGAATAAAATGAATGACAGGTTAAAGTCTTTTTGATAATCACCCTTAATTATACGACCATAGAATTCGCCTTTGTTTGAATTCAAATTTAAATCGCTTATTAAAATATTTTTCTTAAAATCGAGAGCTCTTTTGCCATATGCTTTATACAACGATTCTTTGGCACCCCAAATTATATGCAAAGCTTCCAGTGTCTTTTCTTTAGGTATATTTTCCAACTCAACTTCATTGACAAATTTGTGTTTTATCCTGTGGATTTTGGCGACGAAGTATTGAATGTCGATACCGACTAAGAGCATTGAAGCGATAACGGCTACCAGGTCTTTGCTATGACTGATGGATATATGAAATTCAGAATCTTCTAAATGTGGTTTTCCATGTATGTCTTTTGTGAATTCTCCTCTTTGGGTCCTTCCTGACATCAAATGAAGAAGATAACGAGAACTCAACCATTCCTTCAATTTTCGAATACTTAAATTTTTTAGGATTGATTTTTCTTTTAAGCGAATTTCCAGTTTATTGGAGAAATAAGTTGATTCCTCAATAGTTTTCCATATCGCTAATTCAACATCAGGGTCGCAATCCAATTTAAATGATAATGGCATATTGTCAAAAGTATTAAATCTTTAATCAAAGGTGATCTGATACATGAAATATCTTGCTACTTTTGAGCTTATTTTGAGTGAAAAAGAATTTCCAATTTATACCGTATGATACTTACAGACAAAAGGATTCTAGAAGAAATAGAAAAAGGAACAATTGTTATAGAACCGTTTAACAGGTCTTGCCTGGGTACCAATAGCTATGATGTACATTTGGGAAAGCACCTTGCCATCTATTCTGACCCAATCCTTGATGCAAAAAAGCACAATAAAGTTGAACATTTGGAAATAGGAGAAGAAGGTATTGTGTTACAACCAGGAGTATTGTATTTGGGAGTGACTCAGGAATATACAGAGACACATTCTACGGTACCATTTCTAGAAGGGAAATCAAGTATTGGTCGATTGGGAATAGATATTCACGCTACGGCTGGAAAAGGTGATGTTGGTTTTTGCAATACCTGGACGCTGGAAATTTCGTGCGTGCATCCGGTTCGTGTATATAAAGGAATGCCTATTGGACAATTAATCTATTTTACGGTAGAAGGGGAGATCGATAACTATTACAATAAGAAAGAAAATGCAAAATACATTGAACGTACTAAACGTCCGGTTGAAAGTATGATGTGGAAAAATAATTTTTAGATCTGCGATTAATCCGCATTTTCATACAATTCAATCCATCTTAGAACTCCACCTAATAGATTTCTAACATTCGTGAATCCCATTTGCATAAGATAATTTTTAGCATTGGCACTTCTAGCTCCAGATCTACAATGAATTACAATCTCTTTATCTTTGTATTGATTGATAGCACTAAGTGAGGAAGGTATAGTTCCTAATGGTATCAATTTTGCTCCTAAATTGAATTCATCATATTCATGTTGCTCTCTTACATCAATAAATAAAAAATCTTCTTTGTTGTCTAACTTTTGTTTTAGCTCTTCTGTGGTAATGTCAGTCATAATTCTCTACTTTCTTTTGACAGTTTAAGGGTCTGTTTTGGGTAATGGTCACTGAAATTTCTGAGTTAAATGAAAGTTCTGTGGTGTCATTGGGTTCGGGAAACTGAGCGATAACAAATGCCGTATTTCGATCTGTTATTTCACCTTGTTCTTGTACTCTGCCTATTTGAAATTTAGAGAACAATGCCATCGTTTCAGCTGCGGAATACTCCTGACACACCAAATTAGGAATTTCTCCTTTGCCACCTTCTCTTTTACTAATTACAAATTCCAAGGTTCCTCCTTTATCTATTTCAATATTTGTATTTATTGGCTTATTATTGATAATCAATTCACCTTTATACCAAACTTCCAGAATATGATTAGGTTCTCCAGGATCATATTTTTCAGATCGAATCTGACATGTAATATCAAGATATTTTAATTCCGTTCTTTTCTGGTCAAAATCATTACCATATAATATGGGTAGTTCACCAACCTTAATTTTATCAGGAGAGAATTTGGTGATGTTTACATAAATTTTCCGTTTTTCCTTGACCATAGATCCAGGAGCAGGGTTTTGGTCAATAATCAGCCCTCCAGCTTTTCCGACTTTATGTATAGAATCTGTTACTATGATTTCAAATGATTTGGATTTTGCATCTTCCTGAGCCTCAACATACTTTTGGTCTATATAATCTGGAAGCTGTAATTTTTGGCCGTGATTTGTATAGGATCGAAGCCAGGTGAGCAC
>JBCCVV010000325.1:0-6459 GCA_039194925.1 Bacteroidota bacterium | reverse complement strand
TTAAATGAAATAGTTTATTACTACCGTCAACATGAAGGCTCAATCAGTACTTCGGCTACTCATGAAAAATTGAAACATAATGCGCAATATCTTCTAAAAAAACATCCAAAAATATCAAATCCTTTAATTCATAAATTACTCAATTAAAAATCAATTAGATGAAAGAAAAATCAAAATTTATAACAATTGATGGTAAAGTAGCCGAAGAAACATCGCAAGAAACTATAGAAGGTTTACTCGTTGAAGTATGGGATAAAAATTTCTTTAAGGATTATCTACTAGGCCATACTTTAACAGATAAAGCAGGAAAATTTAGGGTTGACATAGATACAAGCCATAGATCTTTTAATGATGCCAAACCTGATATTTATTTTGTAATATATAAAGGTGACACATGTCTAAAGAATACATCATCCGATGCAATTAGAAATTTAGACAAAAACCATACTTACTCTTTAAATGTAAACTTGAATAAATCTAATGAAGTCAAAAAGGTGAAGAATATTTATCTCAACAGCAATGAAAAAACACGAATTGAGATTTTGGACAGCTTTGATCAAAATACAAAAATACGATTAAATACTTTTTTCCGTACAATAAGGAATAGCCATACTTTAGAAGATTATGTTGGGCCACTATTGCAAGAAAAAGATTCTCAACTCATTATGGCAGTTAGAGATAGACCTTGGCCTTCTTATGGTATACATGGGCAAACTATAATTGCGGCATGCCTAATCTATAGAGTAGGCACTCATAGTATGGGGATTTCTCCAATATATGCTTTGCCAGACGAAACGACTAATATTGGCTTAGTTAGTGCGGTTTTTAAAGAAGCATTAGATTATTTGAAGGCACAAAAAGTAGAATCTCTTAAATATATGGTTAAAGAGGGTTCAATCGTGGGGCCGGTCATTTTATCAAAATTTGGATTTATCCAAAATGAAAAAGAAGCCTTCCTACTCGAGAATGGAAGCAAATATACCTCTTTCTCAATATCACCAGTGGCATTGTCTGAAGCATTGAAATATGATAAATATGAATTTAGTGATTTATTGGAATATGACTTTGATACGAGTTTTGTTGAAACAAATGCGTTATATCATAACTTTTTTTCCTTCCCTACATTGGATGAATTACTAGAAAGGTCAAAATTTGATATACTTAGACTAATTGATATAGGTAGCATAAACTTTTACCCTCCTGGAGGCATATACTCATAATAGCACAAGTATGCCTGTTACAGATATATTTATTCGAAGCTATTTCAAAGATTTTGAATGGTTGGAGTACTGTTTAAAATCAATTGATATTTTCTGTTCAGGATATAGAAATATTATTGTTGTCGTACCAGAGCAAAGCTTGGCAAGAATAAAAAAATGCAAATCCCCATTTTCAAATTGTCAAATCAAGATATGTGAAAACTTTGAAGACGATTATATGGGTCAGCAAGTGACGAAACTATATGCAGATTCTTTCAGTGATGCTGATTTTATTTGCCATGTAGATTCAGACTGTATTTTTAGAAATCCATTCGATATTAAGGAATGGATTTCTAAAAATAAAATTGCTATAAACTATGCTCCATATTCTAAAATGAATAGACCTAAAAATTACCACTGGAAAGTCTGTACGGATACTTTTTTAGACTTGGATACGGCTAATGAATTTATGCTACGAGACCCATATATTTATCCTAGATGGGTATATCCCGAATTCAGAAACTATTGCAATTCGAAGTATAAAGTAGATTTATATGAGTTTATTATTAAATGTCGGCCGAGAGCTTTTTCTGAATACAACACAATGGGAGCATTTTTATACCATTATTTTTACAATGATTTTATTTGGAATGATTTAACACTTGAAAAAAATACGTCGCCATGTAAAAACTTTTGGAGTTATGGTGGCATAACTCCATCGATTAAATCTGAAATTCTTGGTTATTTTTCTACGAAATCCAACTTACAACGGTAAAGCGCTCCCCGTTGGTAACTTGACTAACCTCATGCAGTATATCTGATTTAAAGATAATGGCTGTGCCTGCCTCGCCGTGAACTTCAAATTTATAGTTGCTGAAATCGATGGTTTCATCTATCTTGTAAAAATTTAATGTTCCACCACAGAATGAATTCGGTTTTATTTTTTTTGTTTCTGTATTCAAAAATATAATAATTGATAGTTTTCTATTCTTCACATCTTCTAGACTATTTTTATCCTCGGAAGAATCTGTGTGAATCTTGAAAAAATCTCCCTTTTTATAAAACAAAAATGAAGGTTTTTGTAATATGTTTAATTCTGTTTTGAACCGCTCTTCTAACGAGGGCATTATTTCAAGAATTCTTTTGCTAACTATTCCAACGCAATTATCATCTACAATTGCACTGGTAACTCTCCTATAACTTTCATCAACTAGTGTTTTATCTTTGACTAGTATTTTTCCCTTTTTTAGTTCACCATCTTTTATTTGTTTTATTATTGAATTACATATATCAAGATGGATGAAATTTTCGATAATGAGTATTTTATTCTTTATGAATTGTAATTTATCAGCTATCATATTTAAAAGAATCAAATAAAAATTAAAGCCTGAACAAATCATTAAGTTGACGTCGAAAAATTAGTAAGCGTTTAAATCAAAACTCAAACCTGGAAATACTTCCAATCGTGACCGTCTTCAATATTTAGAAGAGTCTCGTAAATGATTTTAATTACATTCTCTACATCATCTTTATGTGCCATTTCGACTGTAGTATGCATATATCGAAGCGGCAAAGAGATGAGTGCGGAAGGTACGCCTCCATTGGAATAGGCAAAAGCATCCGTATCTGTACCTGTAGATCGACTGCTTGCCGACCGTTGGAACGGAATCTTATTTTTTTCAGCAACGTCAATGATTAAATCCAACAACTTGGTATGAACTGCTGGGGCATATGTAAAACATGGACCGTCTCCAGCACGAACATCACCTTGAACTTGTGCTTTTACCAATGGCGTGTTCGTATCATGACATACATCCGTTACGAGGGCTACATCGGGTTTGATCGTTCGGGCGATCATTTCAGCGCCACGAAGTCCAATTTCCTCTTGAACGGCATTTACGATGTAAAGAGAATAAGGTAATTTTTCTTTATTCTTTTGAAGTAGTCTGGCAACCTCCGCAATACAAAATCCTCCGACTCTGTTATCCAAAGCTCTTCCAACGTAGTATTTATTGTTCAAAACTTCCATAGGATCGTCGTATGTGACCACACACCCTACATGGATACCCATTTTTTCTACTTCTTTTTTGTCTTTGGCGCCTACATCAATGAATATATTTTCCTGTTTTGGAACGAGTGTAGTTGCGTCTTTACCTTTTCTTGTATGAATTGCAGGCCAACCAAAAACACCTCTTATTATTCCTTTTTTGGTATGAATGTTCACCCGCTTTCCCGGAGCGATTAAATGATCTGTTCCACCGTTTCGAATAACGTTAATAAATCCTTTGTCCGAAATGTAATTGACAAACCAGGAAATCTCGTCGGCATGTCCTTCTATTACAACTTTGTATTCTTTACCGGGATTGATTATACCGTACGCAGTACCATAATTATCCAAATGGCGCTCATCAACAAATGGCTTGATATATTCCAACCACATTTTCTGACCTTCGGATTCAAATCCAGTTGGAGATGGATTACTGAGATACCTCTTTAGGAAGTCTTCAGATTTCTTCGTAATTATTGCCATGAATTATATGCTGTATTATATTTTATTAAATATAGTTTTAAATAATAAATTTAAATCAAAAATTTCGATCGTACCACCCATTAGGATCTTTACTCCAATCCGATAATATGGCTACCTCTTGTTCTGTAATATATTTCGCCTTTGAAGCCTCATGCAGCAAAGTTGAATAATTACTCAAAGTTGCAAACTTACAATTCGCCTTTTGAAAATTCTCAATTGCTTTCTGAAATTCATACGTAAAAATAGCCATAACACCTACCACTTCGTAACCATTTTCGCGTAAATCATCCACCGCGAAAATACTACTGCCCCCTGTAGAAATCAGGTCTTCGATCACTAGTATTCTGCTTCCATCTGCAATCTCTCCTTCAATTTTATTTTGACGACCGTGTTTTTTGGCCGATGATCTTACATAAGAAAATGGAAGTTCTAAATAATCTGCCAGCAAGGCTCCATGAGCTATACCCGCTGTAGCTACACCAGACACGTGATCAAACTCAGGAAATTCTTTTGAAAGCTCTGCAAACCCTTCTTTTATTTCTTTTCGAATTGCCGGATAGGATAGCGTTATTCTATTGTCGCAGTAAATAGGAGATTTGATGCCTGATGCCCATGTAAAAGGGTTTTGCGGACTTAGTTTAATTGCGTTTATTTGCAACAACTTTTGAGCAATAATTTTATCAATTTCTCTCACTATTGTAATTTTTTAACAAAGGTTGGCAAATGTACGAAATCTATATAAATGACACTAAAATTGTTTTAATTCCTTCACAGAAATTATCGAAACCTGCCACCGAAGAAAAAGAACATATCATAGCACGATATACGGGCAAGGCCAGCCATCTATTGAGTTTTATTGATATGTGTGAAAAAACAGATAAATATGGATCGATTACACTCCATTCAATGGATGTTCAAAAATTGATTTCAGATTTTGAAGGATTATATAAAATTGTACAGGCTGCGGGAGGGGCGGTACTTAATGAGGAGAATCAAGTTTTATTTATTCACCGACTTGGCTATTGGGATTTGCCGAAAGGGAAAATTGAATCCAAAGAAACAAGAAGGGAAGCAGCAAGAAGAGAAGTCTCCGAAGAAACAGGTATACGCAATATCCAATTGGATAAAAAGTTATTGGTTACTCGCCATACCTACAAAAACAAGAACAATAAAAGATGCATAAAGCTCACGCATTGGTATTTGATGTTTGCACAAAAGCAGGCAGCAACTCCTCAAACGGAAGAAGATATCGATCAAACCATATGGATGACGCTCGAATCTTTTTTTTCGGAAGATAGAAAGGTATATGCTAACATACGTAACGTATTGAATCAATTAAAAACTGCAAGTAAATAACAATGGCACAAAATAAAATCAGTCTGGCATTTAAAGGTATGGCAATGGGGATAGCGGAAGTAATTCCTGGTGTATCTGGAGGAACAATTGCATTTATAACGGGGATCTATGAGCAATTGATTAATTCCATAAAAGCATTTGGCCCCGAAGCATTTAAAGAACTTAAAACGAATGGAGTTAGAGGTTTTTGGAAGGCAATAGACGGTAATTTTCTGTTGAATTTGATGATTGGTATGGGTATTGGAGTAATCCTGGGAATATTCGGTGTATCCTATCTATTAGAAAATTATCCCGAGCCGTTGTGGGGTTTCTTTTTTGGACTCATTGCAGCGTCTGCCATATATATAGCCCGACAAATAGAAAATTGGAACATACGGTTGGGCACGGTATTATTGATTGGTATTGTTGTCGCATATGGCATTACAATGCTCTCCCCGGCGGAAGGAAGTCTCCATCCTTTGTATATTTTCATATCCGGTCTCTTGGCAATATCTGCGCTTTTACTCCCTGGTATTTCGGGCAGTTTCATTCTTCTGTTATTGGGGATGTATACGGTGATCATACCCACGATTAAAGACTTTCTAAGAACATTTGATATGGCAAGTTTAATTGTCATTGCCATTTTTGCTTCCGGTTGTCTTGTGGGACTCTTAGGATTTTCGCGTGTCTTGAGTTGGCTTTTGGCAAAGTATAGAGACTTAAGTTTTGCCTTATTGACCGGATTTATTATAGGCGCTTTGAACAAAGTATGGCCTTGGCGAAATGTGACAATGATCTTGGATAAGGAATCTGGCGAACGGATGGACGTTCTTGATTTGAGCAATTTTTCCAACATTGATCCTGAGAAAATTAAAATCCTTAGAGAGGTGAATTGCTTGCCTGGAGACTATATGATGGCCGACCCTCATACTATATTAACAATTTTTTGTACCTTTGCCGGCCTATTTAGCGTTTTGCTGCTTGGAAAACTAGACAAATAAGTGTTTCGAAAGCGTTAAATTCTAATAGATTGAACTTTATGACAATATAAAACCGTTAAAAAATATATATGATAATAATCAACGTAAAAGAAGAAGAGTCGATAGACAGAGCATTAAAGAGATACAAAAGAAAACATAGGAATGTAGGTATCGTTAAGCAATTAAGAGCGAGAAAGCATTTCGTGAAACCTTCTGTACAAAGAAGAAATGAAGTATTGGATGCTGCCTATCGATTGAAGAAGTTCGGATCAAATAATTAAATATATATTTTATGGCAAAGAAGTTTGAGTACGGAGAAGGAATTTATTATTTCAATATCAGAAATGGTGGACACAATAGTATTACCATTAAGAGAAAAGACAAGGAGGATGCCATCAATAGGTTCTTATCTTAC
>JBCCVV010000324.1:0-6568 GCA_039194925.1 Bacteroidota bacterium | reverse complement strand
CAAATATTGTATTTTCGCTGACTCCATATAAAACCAATTATAAAACAGCTGTACATCATAAAACTGGATAAAGACTGAATGCTATACAAAACATTGTATTCCTGCGTATTAAAAATATCATTAATCAAAACCGTTGTAGGCAGATTGCAAAGATGATAGATCATCAACCCAATACTCATCCAATACAATAAAACTCTGTTTTGATTCAATATTTTTTCAGAATTAGCCAATTGAAATAAATATACTAAGCACATTAAAGGTATGGCAAAACTCACTAGCCCAAACCCATAGGATAAATACATGTTATATGTTTTTGTAATCAGCAATAATTCAATCCAAATTGCCGTAAAACAAATGCCTGCAAGTACAATAATGATGTTTTTAGAAGTTTTGCTTTGTACCGAATAATAAAAGATCAACGATACAATCAGAAATTCTGCGAAACTTTGAATGTTGTACATCCAATGATTGTTGGAAATGATTCCACCATAATATTCTACTAAAAGAAGCAGAACCAAATAAATCAATATATACCCAGGGGGAGTACCCCAATACTTTTTTGAAAAAATAAGTCCAATTAATACGGTAAAACCAATTACATAGATAACACTGGAATTTAATTGGGCTACTATTTCCATTTATACTACTTAGAATGTTGGCTGCCTTGGAGGCGACATATTTGATTTGTCAAGCACACAATTTATTGCATCGGTAGCAATAGTACGTTGCAATCCCGTATTCATTCTCTCTACAGACAAATTTGAAAATGGATCAAAGGGAACATAGTGATTCAAAACAGAATCCCTGTAAGTTGGATAAAACAAAGCTGTAATTCTATTTCCATTATCGGGATCATTATTGTACTTAGCAAAATAATACTCCAACCCACTCAGCTCTCTACCTACAGACTGGCATTGATCGCCCATTTGACGTAAATATTCTAGTAGTACGGGCAATTCTATATGTCCACTAACCGTGGTAGTATCATCAGAACATCCTGAAAAATTATTGATTAATGCCGTTGCTTCTGCATTGGTAATTAAATTGGAAGTGATATCAATTGGACTAGGATTAGGAACCTGATCTCCGTCCTCGGAAATTAAAAAGCAAATAAATAAACCCGTTGCAATCCCTATAAAAAAGGAAAATAAAGTTCCCGGATTAATTAAGTTATTATTGTTACCTGCTCTGTCTTTGTTATTTAATGCCATCAGATGTTTTGTTTTGTTTTAAGTTGATGCGAAATATAATACATCTTACCCGTACTTCACTCTAATTCTAATTTTCTTAGGAATAATCCCTCGCCGCACAGGAAAAACCCCTTTTTGAATTAGGATAAACTTTTGGGAGTAGTCTGCAATTTCAATCTATTTTTGAAAATGTAATGCAAAGGTTTACCTATTTGGAAAGATTTGAAAAGAAAAGTTGCCTGACCTCTCGATTAAAATGCGAAACACAATAATCTGTGGGATTAGTACCCACTTACGAGAGCGCAGGCAACACCCATGAACAGAATTCTATCCCCTAACCTGGCATTCGCACACCTATGAACAGCTGGGATGAATCAGGCACTCCTTTTTGTAAAGAGCGCCTTGTTCTCCTGCTGACTCCAAAGTTCCAATACCAACGGATTCAAGAAAAATTGAACCGTTTAAAATCCAATTCATGACTTATGAGCTATCCTACGAAGTTCAGGGTCAAAGTAGTTAGTTGTTTTACCAGAGTCGACATAAAATTGGCTCTGGTTTTTCATTTCTAAACAGCAGATGGAACACCAAATTTGTAATTTTAAAACAAACCAAAACACCAAATGTGATCAATTTCACAAAATTCATATATGTTTTCTACCCCAATCATCTAAACTCTCTATCTTTGTTTGCCTACAACAATTTGTACTGTAACCTGAAATAAGATAGATGCCGGATTTTAATCACCTACATTGTCATACTCAATATTCCTTATTGGATGGAGCGTCGGAAATAGGCACCATGATGGATAAAGCCAAGGAAGATGGTCAAACGGCAGTAGCAATGACCGATCACGGCAATATGTACGGTGCTTTCAAATTCGTTGCAGAAGCAAGAAAAAGGGATATAAAGCCCATTGTCGGTTGCGAATTCTATCTGGTAGATGATCGACATAAACGTACCTTTATAAAATCCAATGGTGAAAAAGATAAACGATATCACCAACTCATGCTTGCTAAGAACAGGACGGGCTACGAAAATCTGTGCAAATTATGTTCTCTGGGATTTACCGAAGGATTGTATGGAAAGTTTCCAAGGATCGACAAAGAATTAGTCGAGCGGTATCACGAAGGATTGATCGTTACCTCTTGTTGTATCGGAGCAATCATCCCGCAGACCATTTTGACAGGAGATTTTGAAAAAGCAGAGGAAGAATTGAAATGGTGGTTGAATATCTTCGGAGAAGATTTTTACATAGAATTGCAAAGACATCGTGGTCTAGAGCAAATCGATCAAACTGGAATGAGCCAGGAAGATGTAAACCAAGTATTGCTGGGTTTTGCTAAAAAATACGATGTAAAAGTCATCGCCACAAACGATTCTCATTACGTGGAAGAGGACGATTGGGCACCGCATGACATTTTGCTTTGTGTCAATACCGCATCATTTCTCTCGGATGAACAAAGATTCAAATTCCCAAGTTCGGATTTCTACTTTAAGAAAAAGCATGAAATGGAAGCCATTTTTGGCGATCTTCCACATGCATTGGATAATACCATTGAGATTTCTGATAAGGTGGATACGCTAGAGTTGGCGAGAGATGTACTTTTGCCAAATTTTCCACTGCCTCCTCAATTCAAAAATCAGGAAGAGTATCTGCGCTTTCTAACCTTCGAAGGCGCTAAAAAACGGTACCAAATGATAACGGCAGAGATCGAAGAACGACTCAATTTTGAATTGTCGGTTATCAATAATTCGGGGTATCCCGGATACTTCCTGATCGTGCAGGATTTTACCACTGTTGCCCGACAAATGGGTGTTTCAGTGGGTCCAGGCAGAGGTTCTGCAGCAGGTTCGGCGGTCGCCTATTGTCTGGGTATAACCAACATTGATCCCATTAAGTACGACTTGCTTTTTGAGCGGTTCCTGAATCCGGAACGGGTTTCAATGCCCGATATAGATATTGATTTTGATGATGAAGGCAGAGCCGATGTCATTGATTATGTGATTGACAAATACGGTCAAAATCAAGTGGCTCAGATCATCACTTACGGTACAATGGCCGCAAAGAGTTCACTTCGTGATGTAGGTCGGGTAATGCAGGTTCATTTAAGTGAGGTAGATGCAGTAGCCAAAACATTCCCTCAACAATTAGGTGCCAGCTTAAAGGATGTGTTGGCCGAAAAAGATATTGCCGAGAAGCTTAAGGGCAAAATGAATCAGGAAGATATTGAACGTGCCTATAAATTCCGAAAACTCGCAGAAGAAGACAACCCCGTTGGTGAAATGATTCGTACCGCCAAAAAGCTGGAAGGGTCGATCAGAAATACCGGAATTCATGCTTGTGGTGTAGTTATTACTCCCGGAGATATTACCAACTACGTACCTGTGACCGTTGCCAAAGATTCCGATTTATTGGTCTCCCAATTTGACAACTCTGTTGCGGAGGACGCGGGATTGCTAAAAATGGACTTCCTTGGATTGCGTACCTTGACCATCATCAAGGATGCAGTGAGAATGGTGAAAGAAAACAAAGGAGTAGAACTCATTCCGGATGATTTCCCATTGGATGATGAAGAAACGTACGAACTTTTCCAACGTGGCGAAACGATTGGGATATTCCAATATGAGTCGCCGGGAATGCAGAAGCACCTTCAAGGATTGAAACCCTCTGTGTTTGGGGACTTAATCGCAATGAACGCCCTTTATCGTCCAGGACCGCTTCAATACATCCCGGACTTTATTGATCGAAAACACGGCCGGCAAGAGATCACCTATGACCTAGCGGACATGGAAGAATATCTTGCCGAGACGTATGGGATTACGGTTTATCAAGAGCAGGTAATGTTGCTCTCTCAAAAACTGGCCAATTTCTCCAAGGGTGAGGCAGATATGCTTCGAAAAGCCATGGGTAAAAAGAAAAAGAAGCTGATCGATCAGATGTGGCCAAAATTTCTTGAGGGGTGCGAAAACAACGGGCACGATAAAGATATCGTAGAAAAAATATGGAAAGATTGGGAAGCCTTTGCTTCTTATGCTTTTAACAAATCTCACAGTACGTGCTATGCATTTGTAGCATTTCAGACGGCTTACCTAAAAGCACACTATCCGTCGGAATTCATGGCTTCTGTGCTAAATCACAATAAAAGTGACATCTCGAAATTAAACTTCTTTCTTCGGGAGTGTAAGCGAATGAAAATAAAAGTACAGCCGCCCGACATCAACGAAAGTTATTTGAAATTTTCTGTGGATAAAGAAGGGAACATCCGATTTGGGTTATCCGCGTTGAAAGGCGTAGGAGAAGGTCCGGTGGAAGAAATAATACGCGCTCGAAAAGAAGGAGGTAAATTTGAAGAAGTCTATGATATGGCCCGCAGACTAAATCTAAGGGCCGTAAACAAAAAAAGCTTTGAGAGTCTGGTTTTAGGCGGTGCAATGGATCAATTTCAATTTTCGAGAGCTACCTATTTCGCTCCGGTAGGGGGCTACAATACGGGTATGGAATGGATCATCAAGTATGGTAATGCCTACCAAATGCAAAAAGAGCAAAATCAAGTATCACTCTTTGGCGACAGTCCGGATATGCTCATTGATGAACCAAGAATCCAGGATCTGCCCGAATGGGACAAAATGATCAAACTTGAAAAGGAAAAAGAGGTA
The DNA here is from genome assembly GCA_039194925.1 of Bacteroidota bacterium. Taxonomy (GTDB): domain Bacteria; phylum Bacteroidota; class Bacteroidia; order Chitinophagales; family Saprospiraceae; genus CAJXUU01. The sequence goes on along the minus strand of JBCCVV010000324.1, from coordinate 1,721 downwards.
ACCGGTATCTACATCAGTGGCCATCCCCTGGATGATTATAAATTGGAATTAAAAAACTTCACCACACATCCATTAGATGTCGTAGAACGTACGGAAAATACATTGGTCAAAGTAGCTGGAATCGTAACGGAATCAATGGTAGGTGTATCCCAAAGAGGCACGTCCTATGCAAGATTTACCATTCAAGACTACCGTGGCTCACTACAAGTCAACTTATATAATGAGCAATGCGAAAAATGGAAAAGCCTGGTCACCAATGGTAAAGTATTGTATATTGAAGGAATGAATCAGAAAGGATATAGCGGCGATCGATTTTTCTTCAAATGCAAAGAAATAAAGATGCTGGACACCGTTGGGCAGTTGCTTACCAAATCCGTTACGATCAAATTTCCTTCAGATCAAATGAATAAAGAGTTGGTGGATGCCGTGATTACCTTGTGTGAAGAAAACGAAGGCAAACATCATCTCAAGTTCAAGATTGTGGATCGGGAAGAAGACATGATGGTGGATTTGATCTCTTCTGGTAAAAAGGTCAATGCCAACTTTGAATTTGTCCAGGCGATTGAAGAATTGGGCCTCCCCTATAAACTCAATTGAGCAAAATAGATAGTTGATATCTTACCCATGAAAATTCACGAATTCAATTTAAAAAAAGGTAAATTTCGTTTTGAACTACAGGCAATAGAAACTGATTTTCACGCCCATCCGACCATAGAAATCATATGCTCTAAATCCGAAAGGTTTGACTTAAAAACACTGAAGGATACATACAAAGGAATGCGCTTCGCGATTATTAATGCCAACGTGCATCATTGCCTCAAAATAAATTCAGGTTGCCATGTCATGTCTATGATGGAATGTAATTCCCCATACTTCATAAAAGAATTATCTTCACTTGGCATCCAGTTAAAAGATGGCATTTATGTGGAAACAGAAATGAGTTCACATTCCCAAAAAGTTAATGTCCTATTCAATAATTTTGATAAAAGAGTCATTCCATTAACTAAAAATTCAAGAATTCAAACATGCCTTGATTTTATAGAAAGTCCTTCCTGCGAATTTCTAACCATGATGAAAGATCTGAAATCAAGAACGCAGCTTTCCGATAGTCGGTTGTCCCATCTTTTTAAAAAGGAGGTAGGCATTTCAATTAAAAAATATGCCGTTTGGTGTAAACTGAGGCGTACATTTCACAAAGTATTGACCGAGAACAAAAATATGTATTCGGCCTCTTTGGAATGTGGATTTTATGACCAGGCACATTTGAGTAAGGCCTTTAAAAAGTTTTTAGGAATCAGTCCATCTTCTGTCTTCAATAGCAGTTTGTTACAAATTTAACGGTACATAGCTTCTTATCTTTGGGCCTTGTAACTACACTGGCAATCTCAGGTTCTAAGCGAACAATTCTGTAGGACTTGAATATCATAACCTTGGATTACAATCCAAGGCTATGATATTGAATCGCAACCCAATTTTGGCGGCATTTTTGATAAAAATGATGACAAAATTCATTCAGGGCTGTTTCATTTCCAATGCACTGTAGTAATTACTAAGCCTTTAAATAGCTATAAAATACATTCTCAATGAACACAATAATACGACCGATTGTAAAGACCGACAGTAACTACACAGCCATATTTTTGGCAAACAGTTCATCATTATAGACCTGTTGGATAGACTCCAATACATTACGTTCATTTTTTACCATCGTAGAAATAAAT
>JBCCVV010000323.1:0-6626 GCA_039194925.1 Bacteroidota bacterium | reverse complement strand
TGGTCTTGATGCTTGGGAGATTTTCGAAGCAGTCGATTGCCATGAGCTAAAAAATAACATCCAAAAATATAGCATGGTTCGCAAGAAAGGTGGTCTTGATGCTTGGGAGATTTTCGAAGCAGTCGATTGCCATGAGCTAATAAATTAACATCCAAAAATATAGCATGGTTCGCAAGAAAGGTGGTCTTGATGCTTGGGAGATTTTCGAAGCAGTCGATTGCCATGAGTTAACGTATCATTTAGTATCGATCATTGAATAAGAAGATAACCATTATGAAAAACGATTCCAATAAGAGTACTATCCAAACGTTTTTGTCCTGTTTGTTGGCATTCATATTTTGTCTAACAGCATCCGCTCAATGCATCCCTGCGCAAGGTGGTGCAATTATTAATGAGTTTAGCAATGGACCTGCAAAAAATCAAGAGTTTATTGAGATTTTGGTTATTGGAGATGAGACAGGAGCCAATGTCAATCTGCAAGGATATATACTGGATGACAATAACGATGCAAAACCCGGTGTTGGCAATGAACCGGGCCATGTAGTTTTCGGATCTTGTTTTGCTGATCTAAGCCCGGGTCAACTGATATTAATTTATAATGATCAAGATCCTCACCCTGGCATCACAGCACTGGTGGAAAGTTCGGAATTAATGATCATTCCATTTAATGATCCTTGCATTATCAAAATGGAAGGCTGTCCGAATTATACAACGGATAGTTATGATTGTGCATATCAAGTCCATGATCCCAATGCCAATTGGGTTGAATATATCCCCGCCCATAATTATGGCGATAAAATTCAGATTTTAAATAGGGAAAAAGAAACTATTCATGCATTTGATTGGGGGTTGCCTTCCCCTGGCATCGACCATTCTACTCAACAAAAAGCATACATTCACAACACTGCTTATAAATATTCCTGGCAATCATATTCTGAATCTACTCCCGGTGTTCCGAATAATTTTGCAAACGAGCTATTCATTGAATACATGCAATCCGGAAATATTTATGAGGGCTTGAATGCGACCTTTACTATTGAATGCATGTCAATCAGCATCAACCTTACCGGTGGTTTTCCAAATTACTCATTCCTATTGGATAAAGTTATTGACTACAATTCTCAAATACAAAAACATTCGGGAATTTCATCCACAGGACAAATCGGCTTTACAAACTTGGCATGTGGAAAATATGTTTTGAACGTAACGGATAAACTAGGATGCACCTATGAACTGGAATTCTCCATATCAGGCAAAGAAGAATGTTACGTTCTAGAACCCCCAAACCAATCGGATTATTATATAGGTGATCAGTGTCCAACTTGTCAAAGTAGCAATAATTGTTTCGAATGGGAATCTTCCTTAGGTACTACCTTTGGTTTTGCTATTCCTACAGGAAAAAACCTAACCCTACCCTACGAAAAAGGCATAGAGCTTAAATCTTCAAATGGCCATCTCATCCGAAAAGAATATGATCTTCAGAAAGCAACAATCTTATCTGAAACAAAATATTGGTTCAATGAAGGGGACCTTGAGGGAGTATGCAGCGACACTTCCACGGAAACGTGTAGTGGAACGGATTCCGATGGGGATGGAATATGTGATGCAGAGGATTCTTGCCCCAACTCTCAGGACAATGATGATTCGGATGAGGATGGACTATGCGATATTTTTGATTGTGCTCCTGATAATGCGAATGAATCAATAGACTCAGACGGAGATGGGGTTTGCGACGGATTGGATTGCGCACCCAATAATCCTGAATACAATAAGGACAGTGATGGAGATGGGGTTTGTGACCATGAAGACTGTCAACCGCTAAATGAATACATCTACGCTGGCGCTCCCTGCAATGATCATAACGACTGCACAAAAAATGATATGCGAAATTCCAATTGCGAATGTATAGGAACACCCATACCTCATTGTTCAGAAGAATGCAACGAAGGAGATCAATGTGATGATAATGATCCATGCACAAGAGATGATCGATTTGATGCGGATTGCAATTGTAAAGGAATCCGGATTCTAAATTGTGAAGAATGTTCCGAAGGGTCTACCTGTGATGATAACAATCATTGTACTTACAATGATACATTTGATTCAAACTGCCTCTGCAAGGGTACCCAACTGGAAGATTGTAGTGAAGAAAATTGTGTAGAGGGTGCTGCATGCGACGACAGCAATCCATGTACAATTAATGACATATTTGGTTCGGATTGTTTTTGTGAAGGCACTCCTCTGGTGGGTTTGACAATACGCCAGGAAAGTATTGATGAGTGTTTTGGGGACCTTCTTCTTACTGCATCGGGAGGTAATGGCAAATATAGCTGGTATCGAAATGAAGATCTCTTGGGTATATACTCCAATCAACTTGTTGTTACAAAACCCGGAGAGTATAAGGTAAAAACTCGCGAAAACGAACTGTGCGAATTTTCGAAGTCCATCACAGTTGCTAACAATCTTTTTGATCCACAATTAGAAATTTCACAAAGCGAAAAATCCATTTGTAACGAATCGGATCCAGTTGAGCTTTCCATTGACCCGAACCTTACTGAATCGCAATGGTCTTTGGATGGAGTTTTAATTCCGGAACATAACGACAAAACGGAAATTCTCATTTACCAGGAAGGAATTTATTCGGTTCAAGCCAAAAACACAATGCAATGTTTAAAAACAGGGGAAATTCAAATTTATACACCTCCTGATGAAACGACTTTGCCCATTGTATTGACCGACATTAAAATTACGCCCCAATATCCCGTCTATTGTGCCCAAAGCACCATGACGCTGAGTATTGGGCAACAACCATCATCGAGTCTAGTTCAATGGTCTACAGGAGAATTCACCTCCAGCATTACCGTGACCGATCCCGGTACATATTCTGTAACGGTAACCAACGCTCAGGGGTGTATTAATACGGATAAAGTAGAGTACTTGGACGAGTCTGCTCTGGACATAGACCAGATTTTACAATCCAATGGTTTTGTAAAGGAAAGAGTCAAAATACATAGCGTCGTGCAAACGGCAACCACAAAAGGAGATCCTTCAACCACAAGAGATTTAACCCAAGAAGTAAATGTAGACAATGTTAATAGCTATGAAATTTTGAGAATTCAAGCGGATCCTGAACCCGAACCACAAGATCTGATAAAGTTTGCTCAGAAAAGAGTAGATACCCACTACCACTATGATCAGGAAGCTACAGGATTACTGGTAGATGATTTTTGCCCGGATAATAATGATGGATATACATTAACCGAATTTATCAATTACAGCAAAACACACGGTGCATTTGCGTATTACATTGAAAAAGCAGAAACTGGTGAAGAGACTTTCCTGTACTATAGACAAGCCGATTTTATGGCTGGAATTGGTGGCGTTGATCATGACAATTTATTCAAAGAAGTGCTTTATACCATTCTTTGCAACCGAAAAAATGGCAAAAATACAGTCCTTGATAAACCCTCCTTATATGAGATTCAAAAATCGAATACCGGTGGTACTACAACATTTTCAGACTATGTTTCTTTGGATTACATCATATCAGGTAGCATTCTACTTCCTGATAGAGATCAAAGCACCTTTTGGGCAGATGTAGGAATAGGCACATGGAATCCATTTAGCGATCAACGAGGCATACTAATTTCCAATTATCGACACAATGGGGTATTGCTTACCTCTAATAAAGATAACATAAGCGCTCCGGAATACAAAAAATCAACTACAATCACTGCAAAACGTGAGAAGATAAAGGCAGATGTGAGAGGAGGATTTTGGGAAATAAAAATAAAATATGACCCGAACTCTATAAGTTCTTTAGAAGGAGAATTAGGTGAAGAAACTCAACCTGAAAATGAAGAATATCTGGTAATCTCTATTCCTAATCAAAGTTATCGCAGCACCATTTCCAGCAAGGATATGATGAATGGCTTGTTTAATCATACCGACGAATACATTGACCTTGCTCTTGCTGATAATAGACTTTATCCCTCACCTGAACTTTTACCTGCTTGTCTATTTGAATCTAACGAGCTTTGTACACTAATTAAACACAAGTACAAAAACACTCTCACGCCAGGGTCGCGTCTCGCTGCTTTCAATAAAGTTCTTGCCGACCCAATCAATGATCTTAAAGATGGTTTTTCCGAAAGTGTCATCGAATGTTTTGAAGACCATAATCAGGTAGACAACTATTATCATCTAGGAACCGAATATTTTGGAGAAGACAAAGTCAACTTTTTGGGCAATCTAAATTTTCATTTTTTTGAAGCTTTTCCAAATTTTAATCCCATTGTAGAAAATGAAGACGACTATGTCAAACTAATACAATTATCCGTAGGCGATCCAGGAGAAAATGATGACCTGGAAGATGATGTTTTATTCTACGATATAAAATCAATAAATGATGACTATTTTGATTATCAATATAGTTGGCAGAGGTGGATAAAATTATCCAATCTCTACGATTTGGATTGGGGTGGAGAAGGTGAGTACGTTGTGTTATCCAACTTTGGTTCGGAAAATAAAGAAATTAACTATTTTGATCGTGATCCAACAACGGAGGATAAGGAAAGATACCCACTACAATTGAGCAAAGAGTATAATTTTCTTACCAAAGAACAAATTCCCATATACTTTGATGATCAATTCAAATTGGTGGATGTGCCTGGCATTTATATTGCCTATGCAGTTGAACGAAAAAAATATGAAGATGCAATAACGCTACGGGATAATGCAATTGATCTTGCGGCCATTGCATTTAGCTTTGGAGAGCTAAGCCCAGCGGTATACGCAGCTCGTCTGGGTCGAGTAAGAACTGCTTTGGCCATTGGCGAAATTTCAACTTCATCGATCAATCTTTTCCTAAGAAATTCGGATTGGTGTAAGGACGTAGAGCCAGTATTCTGCCAGAAATGGCAGCAATATGTTCAGGCTGCACAAATTGCGCTTTTGGCAGGGCAGGGCTCCACATTTTTATATTCGAAGTTAAAACCTGTCAAAAAGTACTACAACAGTCTTCCTCCTGATGGTCCAAAAAGGCAAGCTATTGACGATGTTGTTGAAGAAGTTGCGGAGGATCAAAATGCAATTGCCGAGTTCAATAAGTTAATGGACCTCAATCTGGACGAACTTGCTGAATTAAAACAAGTATTCAGTGAAGTTGACAACAACTATACCGGGCTTATAGATCAACTGTTCGAAGCGGTGCAACCCAACCATACCACACTGATCGAACTTGCTGATGAAATAAAGGAATTATTATCCGTCTCAGGGAGAAAAGAATTTTTCAGTGATCTTATTACGACATCTAATAATCTTGGGAAGATTGGAAATGAACTTGGCTCTTTAACTGAAGGGCAGATTAAAGCCTGGAAGTTTTGCTTTAAAGATCCTATCAAAAGAATTGACTTTTTATGGATTACTAAACTATCTGAATCTTCAGGTCTCTCAAAAATCGACAATACCAATCCTTCAAACATATCATGGAATAATAACATAATAGGTAATAATTCAAGCAGTTCTGCACTCGATTTCTGGAATGATGTTTCTAAGAACTTCTTACATTATGAACAAGGAGATTTTATTTTTAAGTATGATTACGAAAGTGGGACACTTTTGCTTGGTAATAAATTATCGGGAAAAATTGTAGGATACTATGAAGGACTTGAAAATATATCAGTTGGAGTATACAAACTGAGTCCTTCTGACATAGTTCAGAAACTTAAGAGATATCATGGCGAATCTGGTCCTAGTTCTCCGATTTTTAATCTTCCTTACAATGGTCAAATTGCATCTACACCAGGTAAAACAACTACAATAATAGGTAAATCTACCCTCTATCCATATCTCTCTGGTGACATGAAAACTGTAGCTGAGGAATTGTTAGGAAATTTAAAAACCCTAGACTATGGAGCTAAACCTGGTGGATTTAATATTTTTAATGTTTCGAAGGAATTTTACGAACCTGGAGCCTTCTGGGTTACGCATAATAAAACTGGATTACAAGCAGCCATCAATAGAGGAGATGTGATTGTACCTGCAAGTGATCCGTTAAATATTAATAATTTGTTCATTGATCTCCAAAATATTCCACAATCACAGCTAATTCAATTAAATAATTTATCAACACCAGAGGAATTTGCACTCTATTTTAAGAATTTGAATGATCCTGACATTTATGCTAAGTTGGCATCTTTTGGGAAGGAATTCGAGTTATTATCAAAAAGTGATTATATCCTTGATCTTGGAAGTAAAACGTTTATAAAATGATAACTATATCAAAAGGATATTATGTTTCTCCCGGTAAAATGTATGAAGAATGGCATGCTGGTATTCATATGAAATATAAAATTTTTAGTGCAAAACTATTTGATGCTGATAACAGGATTTTAGTTGCATCTATTCAAACTAATATTGAAACTGATGAGTACTTATTTAAAATAGGAGATTTCCAATATACTAGTAATCAACATAGCTTTGGCTTTGAAAACTCCAACTTATGTACATATAGTAAAGATGGTTCAATATATCAAGTGTTTTCAATTGTTACCAAATATAGTATAATGGATGAATTCGGAGTACTATATAATTATCGAACCTTTGACAGTGAAGAAGAATAACTA
>JBCCVV010000322.1:0-6725 GCA_039194925.1 Bacteroidota bacterium | reverse complement strand
TAAATTTCATATATATAATAAAAACAATGCTAACCCATTTCATATATACAACAAAAATAATACTATATCATTTGAAAAATTATGATGGAATGTCAATGAAAAGTTCCAATAAAAATCGAACAAAGTTTAAACATCTTTTTTGAAGCCAAAGACATGCAAAAAACATAAAGTAGAAAACAACATTTTAGCACATCAAGAAAAATACTGATCAAGTAGGAACGCCATATGGGAATTAAAAATACTTTTTTTGCGTTCAAAGAATCTGATCATTAGATAATTCTGTAAATCATGCTCCTTACCGAGAAGAAAATCCTCGGTGAATATACGGTATACAGCTCGTGCACCGTACCTTTGATTGCACTAGGAGATCCCACATCCAGTAATAAATTAAAAGACGGCTTATTATGAAATACTTCTTCTTAATTTTCTTTCTTGGTCTATTCCAACAGCACTATGCATATAGCCAAGAAATTTCAGATTTTCAACCTGTCATTGGACAAATTGGACAGCTGGAAAATAATAAAGATCCAAAGTGCCATGCCACCGCTTCCCGCCTTGAAGATTTTATGTATGGGACTCCGCTTAGTTTTGAAGCAAGAGATAAACGAATCACCTTTCAAAAGGAATATGTTAAAACACTTTGGTTGGATTACACGAAAACCGTAAACAACCGTTCTGGAGAGCTGGATCAATTGGCTATATTCAAAGAAATAGAACAAAAATATTTCAGTTATTACGAGGATGAGCTTGGAATTCACCTCTCTTTTCCAGAGGATCATCAAGTATTTGTTGCGGCAAGAGACTATCGACAATATAGCACGGTAGCATACGCCTTAAGGGCTATTCTATCCGTTCAGCAATCTTTTATTTTTGAATCGGAAACATTAGCTCCGCTGAATGAGGAGGTGATGACTTATTTTAAAAAAAGTATTGACCTGTCCGTTTTAGCCTTATTAAAGGAGTCGGATGAATTGGCCAGAAAAGACAATGATTTCCAGATCGGGAAAACCCATATTGATGGTGCTGTTAAAATATTGTTTAACAATCTAAAGTCAAGACCTTCAACATCAACCTCCAAGAAGCAGGAAAATCTTGATTATAGAGCGCTTGTGTATAAAATTATTGATCAAAAGCTAGCAGCCTACCGAAATTACAATAAAATCAATCAATCGGTTTTTCTTAGAAATATTCAAGTCTATTTTTCGAGAATCCTTTGGCCAAAAGATCCAAAAGTGAGTAAAGAACTCACCAATTTTTACACAAACCTTATGGTACAATTCAGTGCGGATTTACTTAATAATGCCGAACTGCGTGCGATTCAGCAAAACCAACCTACAGTGGAATATGAAGAGGTTTATCATGCCGTTCAAGCGTATTTGCCTCATTCGATCAATATGTTTGAAGATGTGACCTACTTCCCTAATTTGGATCTGCAAAATCAAATTGTCATTGAAGCTTATGATTTAGATGCTTTTCGGGATAGCGGTTTGCATTGGCAGTATTTAAAATATGTACTGGATGATCGGGAAAGCAACCTAAAAGTAGCACTTGATCCTTTTGCTTTAGAAATGTTAGTAGAAGGAATCGCTCAATTTGCAGTGTTGGTCTTTAGAATGGGAGGTATCAACGCCAAAGAACAAGGACAGGAAGTGATGGAAATCCAGCATATTGAAAATGCCTTACTGAATTTTCAAAGCAAATTAGAGGAACATCAAACGATGCCTGCTAGTGGTTCGGATACAAAAATTATTTCCGGTAAATCAGCCACCAGCCTAATCACAGAAACCCCTTTTTCAGAAATATCCAAAGAAGCAGCATTAACCTTTGAACATCGTAATTCCGACTGGCTTAACCGTACCATAAGAGCTTATGTGGTCAAAGAAGATGAAAACTTGGCTCGATTGGCGATTCCACCTGCTTTTGGTGGAGGCGGAGTAGCAGCCGAAGACATGAATAATGATGGATGGGTCGATGTCTTGCTTTTAGGCGGACGAGGCAATCGCCTTTTTAAAAATGATAACGGCAAACAATTTGTTGATGTCACGGATCAAGCTGGGCTCGACTGGAAACGACCAGATGGTAATTACGGCGAACCCCGACAACCAATTTTAGTAGACTTTGATAACGATGGCTGGCAAGATATTTTTATTTCTTACGCCAACGATGCTCATCGTATTTATCGCAATAGGGGGGACGGCACTTTTGAGGATATGACAGACCAAGCTAATCTTGGCGGAAAAGGTTTGATCGGAGGGCCAGCTACTTCTATAGATTATGATAAAGATGGATTAGCCGATATCTATATTGGTTATTTTGGAAATTATCTTCAAGGAGAGCTACCCACCTTGAAACGGCATAATACCAATGGGAGCCCAAATAGACTTTTCCGAAACTTGGGCAACTTCAGATTTGAGGATGTATCTGAAGGCTCTGGATTACAAAACCTTGGATGGACACAAGCAGTTGGACACTCTGATATCAATGGAGACGGTTGGCAAGACCTCATTGTAGGCAATGATTTTGGTATCAATGCTTACTATCTCAATAATCAGGATGGCACTTTTACCGATGTCAGCGCTGCAATGGCTACAGATAAGCCTTCCTACACCATGAATATTGGGATCAGCGATTTAAACCGCGATTTGCGACCCGATTTTTATATTTCCAATATTGTTGTAATGGAAAAAGACGATAAGTACGTGCTTCCAAACGAAGATACACAAGCTCATTTTGACCCATCTTCACTAGCCACCATGCGCGTAGTGGAAGCGAATGACCTTTTTATTTCTTCAACAGATAAAAATGGCCAGCCCAACTATGCGAAATCTACAGCCATTGGCAGAGGTTATTCTGCAACAGGTTGGTCTTGGGATGCCGACTTTTTTGATTTCGACAACGATGGCGATGATGACTTGTATTGCCTTACGGGAATGAATCAATATAGCGTTTATGGTAATTCCAATGAATATTATAGCAGTCCAGAGGGGGAGGCTAAGGAAGTTACCTATGCCAACAGTAATAATGAAGCCAATATTTTATTTAGTAATGAGCAGGGAACACTGGAAATAGTTACTAATTCCGGTGGCTTAGATTATTCCGGAACGTCGAGAAGCGCCGCTTTTTTTGATATGGATAATGATGGAGACTTGGAGGTTGTTGTCAATGACTATCAAAACAAAGCAAAGTTGTTTCGAAACAATACGAAACAAGAAGCTACTACAAATAATTGGGTGGCGATCAAATTAATAGGTGATCCCTCACAAAAAATTACCAAAGATGCCATTGGCACAGCACTCATCTTGACCACTCCGGATGGAGAGAAAAAATGGAAAGAGGTGTATAGTACCACCGGGTATTTATCTGTTCATCCGAAAATATGCCATTTTGGATTAGGAGCTGCCAAAAAATGCAGCCTGGAAATTAGATGGCCAAACGGGCATGTACAAATAGTCGAAAATGTAGAACCCAACAAACAGCATGTGATTGCCTATAAATAAAAGTTTCTTGAAGTGGGTCGTGGCGTGTAATTTGATGGATATGAATTCACAATGCTAAACTTTCTTCTATTTATATCTAAGGCAAGCTGAATTCATCATTTTACGTAATCATTTTTTTAATAATGATCATTAGATTCTTAGCCATGACACCAGCAGTTAGTCTTGTGATTAACCCGTATTATTCATACTAATTGTACATAAATTCCGACGATACAAAGTATATCGCGATTAATCTATAAACTTATGAATATCAATAGTTTGGTTTATTGTGAAATGACTGAGTATTGCCTTATTGGTATCAATTTTGATAGCAATTCCGTAATGGGCGATGTCGCTTCACGTTGTCGAACGAAGGTATTTCAAAAGGATCATTATTTAACCTGTTGGTGACACCGAATCTTAGAATAATTAATCGGATAATACTTAAATAGTAAGTGATTACTCTTAAACACAAATAAGTGAAAACCCCTAATTTACACACACAATTAATTATAAACCAATCGTGGATTGCCTTTTTTCCTTTTTATAACTATCTTGCTTATCATTTGCTCACTAGATACCCCTTTATCTATCTATTTGCTGATAATAAAAACTAAAATTATGAAAGCTAAAAATTTACTTTTTTGCACCCTATTTTTTTGTTTTACCTTAGGGATGCAACCTTTAAACGCCCAGATGGTCGAAGAGGCCTCAATTACGGCTAATGAAGCCAATTTTAAAATGATTAGTCCTAATTCCTACTTAATGGAAATCGCCGGGCCTAATGATTATTATTTTAGACAAGAAATAGAGTCCACCAATAATATCTCTATTTCAAATGTAGATATGGAAGGAAATAAATTTCCAGACGGGACTTACAAAATGCAAGTCACGCCCATAGTTACTTTGTCTGAAACAATACGGCAAGAACTCACCACCCTAAGGAATGAAAATGATCCGGAAAAGATCGCTGCCTTTCGTTTAGAGAATGAGCTTCCGGCAACAGTAAATGTGTACAACATTTCCTTTAGTATCCGAAATGGCCAATTTGTCTCGCCGGATCAAGAAGAAGCCAAAGGATTAAACTTGCCAAATAAGATGACAGGCTTAATATGGGAACAAGACTTATTATTGGAGCAAGATCATCCAGTACTCTATGCTTCCTTAAATAATGTTGACATGGAATACGGAAAGCCCGCAGTAGCTTCTAACGCTCTACCATTGGCAACAGATAATACACCAATGATGGAAGACGACCAGGTTTTTCTTGATGATGTTATTGTTGAAGGTAGCATCTGTGTAGGCTTGGATTGTACCAATGGCGAAAGTTTTGGTTTTGATACCCAACGATTGAAAGAAAATAACTTACGTATCCATTTTAATGACACTAGTGCTTCAGCAAGTTTTCCAAGCAATGACTGGAGAATTACCATTAATGATTCTACTAATGGAGGGGGCAACTATTTTGCAGTAGAAGATGCTACTGCTGGGAATATTCCTTTTCGGATAGAAGCCGGAGCAGGAGCCAATGCACTGTATGTTGATGACGCTGGTAACGTGGGTGTTGGTACAGCAACTCCAGTGGTGGAAACACATATAGCAGACGGGGATTCACCTACATTGCGTTTAGAACAAAATGGTTCATCTGGCTTCACTCCCCAAACTTGGGATGTGGCTGGTAATGAGACAAATTTCTTTGTAAGAGATGTAACAAATGGAAGCAAACTTCCTTTTAAAATAATTCCGAATGCTCCAACAAATAGTATTTATGTTGCTTCTTCTGGAAACGTGGGTTTGGCAACGTCGTCTCCAGATGCCAATCTAGATGTCGAAAGTTCGGGAACAACCGAAGTACGTATTACTACAACGGGTACTGCTGCAGCTCAATTTGTTCTCAATAGCCTCAATACGTGGCAATTCCGGTCTCTATCCGATGGTGACATGGTAATCAGAAATGGTTTAGTTGGTGGTGACCCAGTTCCAGTAAGAATTGGTTCAGGAGCTGCCAATAATCTCCTCCAGATTGGTGAGACAGCTAGTGACGTCATAAATGTAAATGGAAGTATAACGGCTACTGGTACAATTACTCCTGACTACGTTTTTGAATCTGACTACGAACTAGAAACAATCGAAGAGCACGCCGAGTATATGTGGAGAGAAAAGCATTTGCCAGCTGTTGAAGCAGCCCAGACGGATGGCAACGGAAAAGGTTTGGTTAGCCTTGTGGAGCGAAGTCAGCAGACACTGGAAGAACTTGAGAAAGCACACATTTATATAGAACAACTCCACAAGAGAATAAAGAATGAGAAAGAAATTTCTCAGGAAGTTAATAACAAACAACAGCAGACCATCGACCAGCAAACGAAAGAAATTGCTGACTTAAAAACTCAACTGACTAAAATGGAGACCCAGCTGGCTGAATTGATTCAAGTGGTTTCTAATTTGAATAAAAAATAACGATTCTTCCGATAAAGCTGTTGGAGAAAAAGAATAATCTAATCTCCTATGGTTTTAAATTTATTAATTCTAAAAAAGATTCTAATGAAAAATATAAAATATATCGCAATATTGGTTTTCCAATGCGCTCTTATACAAGTTACTTTCGCGCAGTCTGCAGGTGATAATGGCCGTCCGGTGCATGCCAACCCAGGGCCAGTTGTTAAAACCGAAACAACTGCTACAGTTGCCAAGGATGTACCAAGCACAGGATCCTATCATGTTGACCTGGATGTACCAGGAGCACAGAACGATGCGGTTCAGGAAAAAGCAAAAGACGTTACCTTTCCTTTAGATTTAGAGATCATGAAGGATGAAATTACGGCCACTAGCATGGAAGAGGCTCAAAAAGTTGAAGAGTTAACAACTTTAGTAGATGATTTAATCCAGGTTACGGAAGAGCTACGGCTAGAAAATAGAGTAATCAGAGAAAGCTTAACCAATTGCTGTGCAAACAGTGAGTTGCGCTTTTCTGCTAACGATGCCTATCTTTTACAGAATGCGCCGAATCCTTTTAATGAATTGGCTGAAATCCGCTACTTTGTCCCTGAAGGTTTAACTAATGCAACCATCAATATTTGTGACATTAAAGGATCGGTATTGAAATCTATTAACGTAAATCAATCAGGTTTTGGTAGATTAGAAGTGGATTCTGCAACATTTGGTAAAGGCACGTTTGTGTATACACTTTCTGTCGGAAAAGAAATTATTGATTCTAAAGTGATGATTATTACAAAATAATCAAGCCGTTTT
>JBCCVV010000321.1:0-6858 GCA_039194925.1 Bacteroidota bacterium | reverse complement strand
TGATGATAACTTAATTGGAACTCCTTGCGATGATGGCGATCCATGTACCGAGGGCGAGCTCTACGATGCGAATTGTGGTTGCTCCGGTGGAATAGATGTAGGAGATAGCGATGAAGACGGTGTATGTGATGCGCTGGATCAATGTCCAAATTTTGATGACAATCTGATTGGTATGCCATGTGATGATGGTGATATTTGTACTATAGGTGAGATTTATGACGAGAATTGCGGCTGCTCTGACGGACAATATGTGGGGGATAGCGATGAGGATGGCGTTTGCGATCTGGAAGATCAATGCCCCAATTTTGATGATAACTTAATTGGAACTCCTTGCGATGATGGCGATCCATGTACCGAGGGCGAGCTCTACGATGCGAATTGTGGCTGCTCCGGCGGAATAGATGTAGGGGATAGCGATGAAGACGGTATATGTGATGCGCAGGATCAATGTCCAAATTTTGATGACAATCTGATAGGTATGCCATGTGATGATGGTGATATTTGCACTGTCGGTGAGATCTACGACGAGAATTGCGGCTGCTCCGGCGGACAATATGTGGGGGATAGCGATGAAGATGGCGTTTGTGATCTGGAAGATCAATGTCCGAATTTTGATGACAACTTAATTGGAACACCTTGCGATGATGGTGATCCATGTACGGAAGGGGAGTTCTACGATGCGAATTGTGGCTGCTCCGGTGGTCAGTACGTAGGCGATAGCGATCAAGATGGTGTTTGTGATGCGGAAGATCAATGCCCAAATTTTGATGATAACTTAATTGGAATTCCTTGCGACGATGGAGATGCATGTACAGAAGGGGAGATCTATGATCCAAATTGTGGCTGCTCGGGTGGAATAAGCCTACCAGACTCAGATGGTGATGGACTTTGTGATGCTATTGATGAATGTCCTGACGATCCTACGAATTCCTGCAATTCGGCTTATTGCGAAATCGCAGGAAATAGTACTCAATACGAATATATTGATCAAGTTACGTTTGAGTCCATCGATAATCTATCGGGAGACAATTCAGGATATGGTGATTTTACTGCTCAATCCACCGATATTCAAAAAGCACACGCGTATCCAATTACCCTGGTTCCCGGTTTTGTGACGGGTGTGTATCAGGAGTATTGGAGAGTTTGGATTGATATGAATGGCGATGGTGATTTTGAAGACGCGGGAGAGTTGATTTTTGAAGATAATTCGAATGCTACTATTGTGGGTTCATTGAATATTCCGGCAGCGGGAATAGAAGGGGAGACCAGGATGCGAGTTTCCATGCGTTACAATGGATATAGCGAAGTATGTGGAGTATTCGATTGGGGTGAGGCCGAGGATTATACGGTCAATCTGCTCCCTGCTTGTATAGTGGGCGAACCATGCGATGATGGTGATGCATGTACTACCGGAGAATTTTATGATGAAAATTGTGACTGTGTCGGTGGTACTGAAGAAGAGAATTGTGACTGTCCGGCATACAATTGGAATGAAAATGCAGTACTTGCCTATGATCCGGGACAAGATTTGGGATCGCATCAGATTTTAGATGATGGAAATACCTTATACATGGAAGGAAATTCGTGGAAGGCTATTGATATTGGCTATACGGTTACACCCAATACCGTTATTTCCTTTGATTTCAAATCTACGTTTGAAGGGGAGATTCATGAAGTAGGATTTGATAATGACTTGATAGTGGCGCCTGATCATAGAATCGTGGTTTACGGAGATCAAGGTTATCCGGGGACATTTACAAACCCCGTTTATTCCGGTTCCGGGGATTGGGAATCATTTACCATCAGTCTTGGAAATAACTTCTCAGGATTCTATCAATATTTGGTGCTCACAGCGGATGATGATGCTACGGCAGAAGGAAATTCTTATTTCCGAAATGTGACCATTTTTGAAGATATGGATGGAAATCTATTGTGCGATGAGGACAGCGATTGCACTATGATCTTCTCCGATGACTTTGAGAGTGGCTATGGCAATTGGAACGATGGAGGTTCGGATTGTTTCTTATATACTGGAAACTCCAATTCTGGTGAGAGAAGTGTTCGGATTCGAGATAATTCTGGTTCGCAATCGTCATTAATATCAGATCCGATGGACCTTAGTCCTTACGCTTCAGTATTGGTGAATTTTACCTATTTGCCGAATAGTATGGAGACGAATGAAGATTTCTTCTTAGAATATTCAAGTGATGGAGGAGCAAATTACACCTTAATTCAAGAATGGAATTCCGGATTAGAGTTTTTCAACGGGATACGATATTTTGAAAATGTGTTAATTGAGGGAGTAGCTTTTACCAGCGATGCTCGTCTTCGATTCCGTTGCGATGCGTCCGGTAATGGAGACCAGATCTATTTGGATGATATTATGGTTACTGGATGTGTTACTGCTGCTGCTACCGAAGAATCGGAAATGGCTGAAACACGAAACGAAATGGTAACCGTTGAAAAAGAAGGAAGATTGAGCGTTGAGGTATATCCAAATCCAGCACGATACGTATTGAATCTTAAAATCTCCAATGCTCGATTTGAGACTGGAAAGATAGAGGTCAGAACTCCATTAAATCAATTGGTGATGCAAAAGAATGTCGAAGTGGATCGAAATGAGCAACGGATAACGGTACCTATTGGCAATCTGCAAACGGGGACCTACTTCATTACGTATTTCGATGGTAATGAAAGAGTGACAAAGCGATTTATTGCATTGAATTGAGTTCGTTTTTAAATTAGTGTTAGAAGAAGCTGCCCGGAAAGGGGTGGCTTCTTTTTTATCCAATAAGAGATATAATACCGTACAAAGCTATGACCTTTCCAGCCATTCGTTTTAAAATTAATGTCTTGCACGTCGAATCAAATCACATCATTGCATACCGCTTGGCTTCCCATATACATGAACGATTGTAATCCGATCCGATCTGGAAATTCCTCCTGGATTCAGACCGGGTTCTCCTTCCGGGATTTTTGACCCGATGTCAGCATAGTAATCTTCCCATATGGCAAAGGTCGACTCTGTATCTGGATCTTTGAATGTCATTGGATACAATTTGAAAATTGGAACGCCTTCATTGGCATTTTTAAATGACTCATAGACCAATTCAGAGCAATAGTATTGATCATTCTGAATGTCAAATACAGTATCGTACGATTTGCCAAGTAAAGTCCTCGCATAGTTGACCGCTTTTTCTACAAGCGATTTATCTCCATCTTTTAGTCTTCCAACCAATACTTTTGAATGCCCGTTTTGATCAAAAGATCGATTCAAAAACGTATCCAAAGGCGTAATGACCACCCCTTTCGTAATGGCTTCTATAACGGCTAATTCTTCATTTACAGAAATCACCATTCCTACATGAGATAAGTTCGCACCTTGATATCCTTCGGTCACTTTTTCGATGGCATCGCAAAATGGACCACAATCACTATCCTGAAAAAGCAAGTCTCCTTCCTGAAGCGTGAATTGCGTGAAGGAGAATAAGTGAACAATAATGAATAAAAAACTGATCATAAACGCAAGTTGTATTTATAAATATCGAAGTAATTTAAAAACGTATCTTTCAATGAGTTGTAAAGAAATTAATAATATGTTATTAAATCACTTCAATATGTTGTAACTACACAGCCAGAATACTATTGCAACTATAAAACCTATCCAGCTTTACCATTTCTAGCCTTGGATTGCAATCCAGGGCTAGATGTTTAATGACAAAATACTACACGACGATAGGATTAATCATATGGCTATGTAGTTACCAATATGTTTTTAAAACACTTCATAGTCTAAAGTGCGCAAAGTTAATCTAAGCGTGAAGATTTAAATATGCACTTGAGCTTTTTTTGATGTTGCTTTTATTGAAGTGGTTTAAAAACTAAGTTAATTTCTGAAAGTAACTGCTTGATAGTCAAGACGAAGCTCTTTTCGAAATGCGTAGTAAAAACTACGGATACAGCAAAGCTGAAGTATTTGACTCTCAATGAGTTACTTGTAAGTGTTAAGATATGTTTTTGTATCACTTCATTGTTAGTTATTGATCATTCAAATCTTGAAGAAGATTTCTTAAGGCTATGTAGTTGAATTATAGGTTACTTCAAATTGAAAAAGAAAGGTCAGAGATACTTTCTCTCTACATGTACTACATCGTTACAAAGGTCTCTGACCTCTTGATTGTTTTTGTATCATTCAATGAATTATGTTCTATACATTAAGGATACTAAATCATCATTTAGATCGACATTTATTTCTATTTTTAGAGTATAATATAATTTTTATGAAAACGCACGTATTACTCTTGTTTGCCACGATCATCTTCTGTATTCAATGCAAGGAAAAACCAGCAGAACCGACGGATGATATGAGCCTGGGTGATGTGACCATAGAAATTACAGGTACCGATGAGGCACGGGAATATTTTCAAGAAGGCCTGTTACTTCTGCATAGCTTCGAATTTGACGATGCAGCAGAGAAGTTTGTTGCTGCACAAAAAGCAGACCCCAAATGTGTAATGGCTTACTGGGGAGAGGCGATGTCGTACAATCATCCGCTGTGGCGCGAACGCTATACCGATGATGGAGTTGCCGCATTGGAAAAATTGGCGGAAACCAAAGAAGAGAGATTGACCAAGAAAATGAGTGCCTTGGAGAAGGACTTTCTGGAAGCTGTCGAGCTATTGTATCAAGAAGGAGACAAGAAAGAGCTGGATGTTTTCTATCGGAATAAAATGGAAGAAATGCACAAGAAATACCCTGGGCATCATGAGGTATCCGCGTTTTATGCGTTGTCGTTGTTGGGAGCATCCGAGGGGAGAACAAAAGATGATGGGTATGAGATCGGTGCTCGAATCGCTCAGGGGATTATTAACGAAAACCCGAATCACCCGGGCGCACTTCATTATCTGATCCATTCGTACGATGATCCGGATCATGCTTCTCTGGCTTTGGATGCTGCACACAGCTATGCTCAGGTCGCTCCTGATGCGGCCCATGCCCTGCATATGCCCTCTCATATTTTTGTGGCATTGGGGATGTGGGATGAAGTCATCCAATCGAATATTGCCAGCTATGAAGCGAGCCTTACGCGAATGAAAGCAAAAGACCTGGACAACGATGCCATTGGGTACCATTCGTTTAAATGGCTGATGTATGGTTATTTGCAAAAAGGTGAATTCGAAAAAGCGAAAGAGATGGTGTATACCATGAAGGAATACAGCGATGGTAAACCTTCCAGCAAAGCACGCGCACATCTTATCATGATGAAGGGAGCATATTTGACAGAGTCCGGCGATTGGCAAGACCCAATGTCGGAATGGGAAGTCGATTTGGAAAAACTGAACTTGTTGGTGCAAGGGGTGGAAGAATATACCCATGGCATGGCGGCTTATCGCGACAAAGAAGAGGATAAGGTTGCATCGTACATTGCAAAACTTGAGGAGATGAGGTCAGAAGCGGAAAAGAAAATGGTTGTGGGCGCAGCGAAAATGTGCAGTGGCGTATCCCGCTACATGCAACCTCCATCAAAGAATGAAGTGAATAGTATCCATGTGCTGGAACTTGAATTGAAAGCGGTCCTGGCTTTATTAAACAATGATGCACCTATGGCCGAACAATGGATGCAAGAAGCCACACATCTGGAAGAGACAACGACATATATGTATGGCCCGCCTAATATCGTGAAACCCTCCTTTGAGCTGTACGGTGAATGGTTGCTGGAGCAGGGTAGAAATGAGGAAGCTGTACAACAATTTGAAAAGGCATTGACACGTGCACCTAAACGTTTGTTGGCGACTCGTGGTAAGGATGATGCCAACGCTTAATATGCATCCTCTTAAGCTTAAACGTAAGTATTCTCCTTGTTGCCGAATTACAATTTTTAGTAACGAATCAGGTGAATATTGATTTCGTGCAAGCAAGTAAGACTTGAACAATCTTAGCCTTGGGATTGTAATTCAAGGCTAAGAATTGACCAAACAATCTAATTTTGGCGGCATTTTTAGCCAAAAATGATGACAAAATTACCACCAACTTATTTTTTATTGCGTAACCTGAGGTGTCAAGATTTTTTAAATAATAATAAAACTCTCCACCAATAGATCGCCTTTATCATTCGAAAGAATCAACATGTATTCTCCCGGAGCGTAATTTTCCAGATTGATCGTTTTGGTACGCTGATCAATACGCAATGAAAACATTTTTTTATGGGATCCTTCTTTCATGAATTGTGCACGGTTGAATCTCTTTTCCTCATCGTTAATAATATACAAGTTACCGTTGTATGGATTCAAATACGAACCAAATTCATTGGCTACGTAAAGATCATAGGCTTTTGCCTTCGCCAATCGATCCTCCAAAGATAGACGAGACTTTGTCTTGGTGTGGTATTGGGTGTTATGTCTCTCCGGAAATTCAAAATCCGTAAGGGCCGTCATGCTCAATTCGTCTGAATCTTGCGCGTATGAACCCATACAAAAAGAGAAAACTATGAATAAAAGTGGTATGCCTTTTTTCATGTAAATAAAGGGTTTGTTTTTAAAATCTGTTTTAGGGGGAAGATGCAATGTAGCTCATCCTGTTAAGTACAGATTGAGGATATTTTAGATAAGATAGATGCTTTACATAATTAGTAACGGCAACTGCAAATAGATGACATATTGATACGCGGGCCGTTCGAAGCATGACGACATCAAGGAGTATTGCGGTTGTGTTAGTAGTAGTCATTTTTTCAGATTAGATAGATAGAGATAGATAATGGCATCCAAAATCAGTCCATACATATTAATTTTAGAAATATCTAATTAATTTACAATGAAGAAGTTGAGTTAAAAGCGCCTGGCTTGTTCGGAGCAGGTCGAT
>JBCCVV010000320.1:0-6923 GCA_039194925.1 Bacteroidota bacterium | reverse complement strand
TTGTGATCAGCATCATTCTTTACATATTTCTTATTTCTTTTTTTAGAAAACCGGATCGAAGTATAGAAAAAATTGATGATTCTATCTTTTTATCTCCATGTGATGGAAAAGTAGTTGTGATCGAAGAGACCGAAGAGACCGAATACTTTAAAGATCGCCGACTGCAAGTATCGATTTTTATGTCTCCACTTAATGTGCATATTAATTGGCATCCTATTTCTGGATCGATAGATTACTACAAGTACCATCCTGGAAAGTATCTCGCGGCTTGGAACCCAAAGTCCAGCACTGAAAATGAACGGACAACCACCGTCTATAATTTTGGAGAAGAAAAACTCCTGGTGCGTCAAGTGGCAGGAGCCTTGGCAAGAAGAATAGTATGTTATGCCCAGAAAAGACAAGTTGTAAAACAAGGGGATGAGTTGGGCTTCATTAAATTAGGCTCTCGGGTTGATCTTTATTTTCCTCTGGGGACAAAGATAAACGTAGAGATAGGAGATAAGGTACAAGGGAATATTACAACCTTGGCTTCGGTAAGGTAGGATAGAGGGTTTTATTCCCAATGGACTCATCGGTTGTGCCAGGACTGTATAAAGATGACCGTGGTGCTTTATGTAATATTTTTGTATGGTTCTTTCAATCTATTTTACCAAGCGATTTAAAATAGGCCTTAAAAAGGATTGAAAAAGTAAGCCTAGGAATGACTTCTCTTTCAATCCTTTTCTAATAGGCCAAGGCCTTATATGAGATTATTATTATAATAAGTTATGCAGGGTTATTGCCAAGTTTCTGTGTGCACGTCATTATTGTAACCTTCAGATTCTTTCCAGTGATGAATTCTTCCAAACTCACAAACTCCAAAATATCCTTGATTGGTAGAACTGTCAAACGTGTGCTTTAGCTTTTTCTCATTTCCTTTCTTTTCAATATTTGTAATACACTCCATACTTACACCGGGAGCTATTGAATTTTCATAAGTAAGGAAGTGCCATTGGTCCAATTGAAGTGCCAGATTTGTCTTTTTACCTCTCCAGATTCCCAACCAATTTTTTTCGCTGTACTTGACAGAAGCCCAAACTGAGGCAAATATAAACCAGGCAGAAGATCCTTTTTTGCCCGTAATTCTTTTTTTGCTTGTAAAGTTTTTATGAACTTCCGATACTCTTTTTCCCGTCAATCCATTTAAGTAGATTCCACAACCAGCACTACCGTTAGCCCCGTTTTTTTGAGCATCGAGCATAATAATGTCAATAACTTCATCTGGATTTTCGTAGTTCCAAATGGTAAGAACTCGATCATCCATATTGGTATAATCAAAAGAATAACCTTTGTCTTCAATGATTATTTCATTGTTTACACTCAAAACGGTTTCGAAAGCAGGATCTTGAATACGTCCTCTATCAAACTCCAGTTCATCCACCATATCTTCTGTCTCTTCTTCGTTGGCTAGAAAATTTTCATTGAACCTTCTAATCGAAGTGAATCCAAGTGCATCTTCCCAAGCATCCAGCTCCGAATATGGTTGGTTTATCAAAGTTTTCATTACGTTGGAATAGGCCTCCATGGTTTCAAACCGCAGCTTCCCTTCTTCTACGGAAATCCCTTCTGTAGATGGCGGAACGGCATTGTCTTCCAAAATTTCAGCACCATCAGTGTAAGGTGGATGTTCTTCTTCACCATTTCTAACAATCATTCTATCTTCATTAAAACGATATTCAAATTTTTTCGATTCTTGATCGCTACAAGCAACTATGAAGAATACAAAACATGCTAAAAAATAATTTCTTCTGTTCATTTCTTTAAAATTAAGTTTTCTCCTACTCTATTTATCATTAGGCTTTTCGGAATCCACCATACTTATCTATTTTTTGCAGTAAACCGTTACCACGAATTCCGAAATTAATTGGCCAAAAGAATCTGAATTTGATGTTCATCGCGATGACGAATTAATCGGTGAATAATTAAATAAGCAATGAAGTGATTTAAAAACACATCGTTAATTCCTTTGCAACTCATTGAGGCACATCTCATCAGCTTTTTCTTAAGCTCTACGCAAACTTATGCTTGCGCCGAAGCTTCAGCATAGGTGCATGACTATGAACTTCCAAAATGCCTGTCCCGCAAATACGGCGGGAAGCTTCAATCTGTACCTTTAGCCTTGCCTGCCGTACAAGACTTTGGAAGGCATGGCAGTTATAAATCATTTTAACATGCGTTTTTAAATCACATCAACAGTAAAAGCACGAAACCTTAAAACGTGACGCAAAAAATATCAGTCAAGAACAAAAAAATAATTTTTCCCTGGCATAGTAAGTGACCAACTCTTGCTCAATTTCTAATTTTTTGGATTAGTCAAATACAGTTGGGAATCAGTTTATTATCAAACCAATAAGTGGTCGCAGACTGGTGTTTGGGTGTATGGCTCAGAGGATATGGATCGATTTTGATTTCTATTTATTCATATAATAGATAGTCAATATCCAAATTATAGGCGTTGAATCCTATGGCTGTAAACCTAAATAGAATAGGGTGCGCAATTGCCTTTCTTTATTATGAAGTTGTCTAAGAATTCCGAAGCATACCGAGCCAAAAGGCTTGTGTTTATTGACAAAGCTCATTTTTCTTTTCATAGCCATAGCTATGGAAATAAAAATAGCTGCAGCTCAATGGGCACAATGTTTTTGGTAATAGGTGTTGAGCGAGTTTTTAGACAACTTCTATAACCAATTAGTTACTCAACCTAAGAAGTTGGCCTATTATTCAAGAAGTAGAATTGTTTTTATATTATGTCAAATCTTTAGACTTGTCGATAATATCTTTCTTAAAAAATGTAAAGAGTAGAAAATTAAGCTTCTCGAATCATATTCGCTACTGCTTTTATCCACTTTGGATGATCATTCAAGCTTTCCACAAGATATAGATGTTCTCCACCCATTTCTTCCCATTCTTCCTGATATTCATCACTGATCTCTATCGTTGTTTCAAGACAATCTGCAACGAAGGCTGCACTGAATACCAATAGATTCATATCGCCCGCTTCTCTTCTTTCTTTAAGTGTGTCGGTTGTGTAGGGCTGCATCCAAGGATCTCTTCCTAACCTTGATTGATAACAAATGGTATATTTTTCTTTAGGCAGACCCAATTCGGCAGCGATCAAATGGGCTGTTGCGTGACATTGTGCGGAATAACAAAACTTATTGGCATCACACAGGGTACTGCAGCAGTCTTCCTTTACAACGCAATGCTCTTTTGTGGGATCGGCCTTTTTCATATGGCGTTGAGGTACACCATGAAAACTGAATAGCACATGATCCATTTTGTCCATGTCGTGTTTTCTCGCATTCTCAGCGAAAACTTCAATCATTTCTCTATTATCATGATACGAGTTGATCATTTTAATAGATGGGATCACTTGCTCTTTTTGGAGAAGTCGCATTACTTCTTCATGAACTGATCCCGTGGTGGCCGAAGCATAGTGTGGAAAAAGAGGAAAGACGATGATTTCATCCACAAAAGCATCTTTCAGATTTTTAAATGCTCTTTCGATAGAGGGAGATTGGTATCTCATTGCTAATTCCACCACATAGTCTTCACCAAGAAGTTTTTGCACTTCTTTTTGCAAGGCATACCCATAAATCTTGATAGGTGATCCATCTTCTGTCCAGAGCTTTTTGTAAATCTTGGAAGATGCTCCGGAACGAAACGGCGCAATTATGCCTCGAACCAATAGGTTTCTGGGTAGCCAGGGGATATCAATTACACGTGGATCCAGTAAAAACTGCTTTAGATATCTGTATACAGCTCCTCGACTAGGTTCGTCCGGGGTTCCTAAATTTACAAGAAGTACTCCTTTTTTCATGTGATGTGCACTAATTTAAGGCGGTGGATAATTTTGAATGCAAAGTAAACATACTATTTACCAAGCAGTTTAAAGCGAAAGTAAAATTGATGTAAAAAATAGGACAAGCCCACATGGATGCGTTATATTCGTGCGCAGTTATCGATTGGAAATAAACTAATCTACTTGAAGAAATAAAAAGATAACTTTATCTGTTTAGTTTATTTCCAATCCAAATAAAAGTAAATTTTTAATTGTATGTCAAAACCTCTCATTCTTGTTACCAATGATGATGGAATATTAGCCCCAGGAATTATGGCTTTAATGGAAGTTGCTTCAGAATTTGGTGAAGTTTTCGTTGTAGCACCTGATAGTCCTCAATCCGGTCAGGGCCATGCGATTACGTTGGAATCTCCCTTGAGACTAAAGAAGGTTCATTTTGATGATATAGATGCTTATGAGTGTTCTGGAACTCCGGTGGATTGTGTAAAACTTGCCAAAAATGTGTTGCTCAAAGATAGAAAAATTGATTTGTGCGTTTCTGGGATCAATCATGGTGCGAATAGCTCAATCAATGTTATCTATTCAGGTACCATGTCCGCGGCAATGGAAGCCAGTTTAGAGGGCATCAATTCCATTGGGTTTTCATTGTTGGATTACAATTTTGAGGCAGATTTTTCGGCAGCAAAAAAGATTGCAAGATCCTTAATAGAAAAAGTTTTATTGAATGGATTGCCGCCTTGTAAATTATTGAATGTCAATATTCCCGCCATTCCGGAAAACGAAATTAAAGGAGTGAAAATATGCCGTCAGGGAATGGGCACATGGGTAGAGGGGTTTAAAGAAGGCCTTGATCCAAGAGGGGAGAAATACTATTGGCTTACGGGTAAATTTGTCAATACAGATAAAGGAGAGGATACAGACATTTGGGCTTTGTCCAATGGTTTTGTGAGTGTAGTACCTACTGGTTTCGACTTGACTGTACACGGTGCTATTCCGGGATTACACTACTTGCAAGAATCACCATTTTAGTTATATAAAACCAAGAAGTACTATGGATAAAAATTCAGTTTTTACAGGTCTGGTTATTGGGGCAATTGTTCCGGTATTGGGATATTTTGCTGTTGAATTTATTTTCGGAGTGCTGACGGATATGGGATTGATGGATTATGTGTCGACTTCTGGATCTTCACGAAGAGTGCGCACTTTATTTTTAATAGGTATATGTTGTAACCTTATTCCATTTAATATTGCCAGAAAAAATAAATGGGACGATACAATGCGCGGTGTTGTATTCCCTACCTTGCTCTATGTTGGCTATTGGATTTACAAGTACAGTGCCGTTCTTTTTTAAATGAAATATTACATCATTGCGGGAGAGCCATCCGGTGACCTTCATGGTTCGAATCTCATGAAGGCACTGAAGAAAAGAGACCACAACGCCGAATTTGCTTTTTGGGGTGGCGATCATATGCTTTCTATTGATCGTAATGCAATCATGCACATCCGCGAAACAGCGATAATGGGATTTGTAGAGGTTGCTAAAAACTTACCCAAGATCAAATCTTTTTTTAAAAAGGCGAAAGAAACTATTCTTGACTTCGCTCCTGATGTGATCATATTTATTGATTATCCCGGGTTTAATCTGCGCATGGCAAAATGGGCCAGAAAAAAGGGATTTAAAACAGTATTTTACATCTCTCCTCAGCTATGGGCCTGGAAGAAAGGTAGGGTCAACACCATCAGGAAATACATAGACGAGATGATTGTCATACTTCCTTTTGAGGTTGAGTTTTACAAAAACTATGAAATAAATGCACATTTTGTCGGACACCCTCTTCTACCGGTAATCAAAGAGTTTATAAAAAATAAGGCTGGATTTATTACTTCGCCAGATAAGAAAAAGATATTGGCCATACTTCCTGGAAGCAGAATACAGGAAATAGGTAAAATTCTGCCAGAAATGGTTCAGGCTGCCTGTAGGTTCAAAGATGATTTTCGCATTTGTATCGCTATGGCACCAAATGTTGAAAGGAGTTTTTATAAAGGGCTTATCGCAGATGTTGAATGTAATATTGAATTAATTGACTCGAATACATATGGTTTGTTGTCAAAGGCCTATGTGGCTTTGGTGACCAGTGGGACAGCAACCCTCGAAACCGCACTATTTGGTGTTCCACAAGTGGTTTGCTACAAGACCAGTTCCATTAATTATCAAATAGGAAAGCGATTGGTTGATTTGAAATATATCTCCTTGGTCAATTTAATTAGTGAAAAAGAAATAGTTCCTGAATTGATACAAAACGATGTAAATCCAGACAAATTGGAAGCTGCTTTAAAATTGGTATTAGAAGATATTACGAGTATAAAAAATGAGTATAAGCTCCTGGATAATGCGCTGTCTTCAAGCGATTTACCAAGTGATAAGGCAGCCGATGTCGTGATGGGTGTGCTGGCTAAATAGGGTAGAAATGTTTAGGGTAAGGTTTACAATAATTATAAAAGAGTTAATACTTTTGGTCGTTGGCATCCTAGTATTGACATGCTGGGTTTCATGTTCATCTAAGACCTATTTTAAAAGCATTCGAGTGGAAGAGGATATTGAGTTTTACAAGAAGGAAGGCATACCGATTGAAAAAGGGAAGTGTTTTGCGAAAAGCTGGATCAAGGATATTTATTCAAAAAAAGAAGAAGTCGTTAAAGTTTATACTGGAAACGATTTCTCACAGAAAGGATTGCAATTACGTACGTATTTGGTAAGACCAAAACGAAAAGAATGGATTCTTGAGTATTTGGATGGGGGCGGATATCCTAAAAATTATAAATCAGGTTTTTACTGGATGCTGACCTATAAGAAAGAATTGATTGGAGAGTTTTATGAAGTGCTTGATACGGTTCAAATTCCTGATTTTCAATATGAAAAAATTATCTTTCAAGAATTGAAAGAGGAGGGACATCAAGAGTGGAGAGAGGTGATTTGTAAAGAATTTTTAACGAATGAGTTCATTCTCAAAATACAAAGGAAGTTGGATGATTTAGGTTATTGGAGAGATGTGGAAATGGATGGGAAAGCATCAAAAGAGAC
>JBCCVV010000319.1:0-7035 GCA_039194925.1 Bacteroidota bacterium | reverse complement strand
ATAAACATCTTCCAATCTTCATTGGTCAAAGTTGACACATATTTGATAAGTTTATTTTGCTTCATAGTTCTTAAATAATTTCAGGAAAATATTCGCGATTAGTAACTGTAAAATACTAATGAATATAGAATTATAATTCTACCTATTAAAAAATATTAAAATATTTTTCAGGAAAATCAACTTTTTTGGTAGTAAAAAAACTTGTTTCGGATAGACTTATTCTACAGCTTGTCATCCCGTTAAAAGAATATCCTTTTTACATGAATAAATCTGTATCGACCAAAGTCATATTTTTTATAGTAATTAATTTATTGTTTTTCTATAATACCACTGATTGTCAAAACTCAGTAGGGCCACTTATCCAAACTCAATGGCATCAAAAAGCACCATATAATGATCTAGCACCCGAATGGAATTATATATATCCGACAGCATTTGGCAATATCACTTTTGATCAAAAATCTGTAGCCGGCTGCGGTGCAATTGCCGTTGCCCAGTTATTAAGATACTATCAACATTTGGATGCTCCACAATCAAATTTGGAAACTTATATTTCAGGATTTAATGGTAGTTACAAGTTAGGCATTTTTGCTAATCCTAATTTTTATATTATCTCAGCTAATTCCTCAGACTATAATTTTGATTACAATTTAATGTCTAACTGTAACCCAACAGAGGCTAATTTGGAAGTATCTGAATTGACATATATAGCGGGAGTTGCAATAAAACAGTCTTGGGGCCCATCTGGTAAAGATAGTTTTGGTTACGGAGGTGGGACGAGTACAACAGGACTGCATATAATTAATGCATTAAAAAAAAATTTAGGCTTTAAACCCGGCATCTTTCCTATATTTAATAGTAATATTATCTCGGCTGTCTATGTATTTACAAACGAAATAAATCATGGAAGACCACTACTATGTTCACTGCAAAAGTTTGATTCAGAAGGAAAAATAATTAAAGGACAAGGACACTTTGTCCTGATAGACGGATACAATTCTGCAGGTGAGTTTCATATAAATTGGGGATGGGGAGGTACAAATGATGGATGGTATAACTTAGAAAATTTAGGAGTAGAAGATTATACTTTTCATTATGCATTAGTAAATATTATACCCAAAGGCTATAATAAAGAAACTACCTTTACAAGTCAAGGATGTACAGAAAGCAACAACTTTCGACCAAGAGATAATTCAAATTCAAGAAATGGCAGTGTTGATTGTCCTACCATCCTTTTTCCTACAAGTAATGATACAGTAGTAAATAATAAGGTAGCCTTGTTGTGGGAAGATGAGCCTGATGTCAATAATTATTTAATCCATATAAAATCACTCACTACAAATACGATTTGGTATGATGATGTAGAAACATATGGTGGGAATCCATACTTTGAAACAGCAGAAATTTTACCTACAGACGAACAATTTGAATTCACCCTGAAAGTAGAAGATGAAAATGGTAACATCACTTCTTGTACTCCTCTTACCTTCTATACTCACGAAGAATCTTGTGAATTGACTTTGACTATCGACTCAACCTATTGCTCTGCCAATGGACAAGGCTATCATATCGATGTGAATATTGATGGATTTCCAGGCGTTACATATGATTTATTTGCTAAGGAAGAAGGAGTTGTTATCACAAACCTAAATGCCATAAACGAAGGGGATCATCAAATAACTATAGCTTCAGGGAAGGATGTGGCAATTATTGTAGAACAAGAATCTAATCCTTTATTGTGCTCTGATGCTGCCTCAATAATAGGCCCATCATGTCAGAATTTCCAATCTTTAGATTTAAACTGGCCTTCAAGTTCCGCAACTTGTTTTGAAAAGGGTACAACTCAAACAGTTAATTGGAATACTCAGGGCGGAGTCTCATCAGTTGATTTAGAACTGTGTAATACACTTAGTTTTTTATGTCAAGACATAGAAGTTGACTTTAATAACTTAGGATTTTATAACTTTAATATTCCATCTAATATTGATAATGGTTACTATACATTACATATTTCTAGTTCAACCAATCCGATAGTTCAGGATTATAGTAATATTTTTGAGATAAATGCTGATTGCAATGCAGATTGCGATCCTGTCTCTGTAAGCCTTGGAGTACCAAACCACAAAGAAGCATTTTCGTCTGGTGATACCGTTCATTTTTCATGGATACACAATGGACCACCTACCGGTCCTTGTGCTCCTCAGCAGTACCATATCCAATTAGATGATAATACTAATTTCACTTCACCACAAAATGAATATAGGACGATTAATGAGATGGATGTGCATTTCACGGGTATTCAAGAAAAATATTGGAGAGTACGAATTCACTACAACAATGGAGACTATGGTCCTTGGTCGGCAATAAGAAAAGTAATAATCTACGATTCCAGTAATTTACCACTTGAGTTAGCCAGTTGTATTAATTATGAAAACCCTATATGTTCAGGAGGAAATAATCAAGTTACAGTCACTCTAAAAAATGATACCCCATTTGATTGGAATGGAATGCTCACGGCATCTTTTCTGGATTCCAACGGTGGAACCGGGGCATATAAAGAGCTATCCAATAAAACAATTTTAGCTGGTCAGACAAAGACATTTATATTCAACGTGGATATTACATTGCCTCCCAATAATGACATAGTCCTTGCTATTTTTGAACAAGATGCGTCTACATCTAGTCTTGCTTTTGTAAAAAATGGAAGTTGCTCGAATATATTGGATGTTGAAATTGACAACTGCTTTTCGGATTTAGACTTTACGTGGGATCCAGAAATTATAGTTGAAGATCAGCCGATTGACTTTGATGATGTATATAATGGAGGAATTGTATATTCAAATTGGTATTTCGAAGGAGGGGTGCCTGATTCTATCACTGATAACAGTAATGCAAATGATATTGTATTTCCTACTCCAGGTTATTATGATGTAGAACTCGAAGTAATGGATGGAGATGGAACCTGGTATGACATTACAAAAACGATTCAAGTCTATTCAGAAGAAGCTTATTTACCAGATTTGTATGTTTCAGCTGTCTCTACTTCACCGGATTCTGCCCTTGCCGGACAGACGATCAATGTGAATTGGTCTGTACAAAATGATGGCATAGAATCTATCAATTTTAAAAGGGCGTATTATTATTTTTCTGAAGATTCTATTTTATCATCAGATGATTCTCAATACTCTTATGATCCTGCATTGGATTATTATGACACAAATCTTGCCAACGGTGGTACAGTTAGTGATATTAGAAATTTGCAAATCCCAAGTAGTGCTATCATCGGAGTAAATTATATCATACTGGAGATAGAAGATTATAATCATTCAAGCCTTCCTCAAGATTCCGATTCATTAAATAATATAATTGCAATTTCTATAAATATTGTACCTACTCTTCCAGATTTGACATTAGAAGATGTATCGATTACAACCTCAATTGTCGAATCTGGAGAAGAGTTTGATGCAACCGCGACCTTTGTAAATATGGGAAATGGAGAAATCCCTGGTAATCCTTGTGTGAAGTACAACATCTATTTGTCAGAGGATGATACACTATCAATAAACGATTTCAACTATGGAACTGGGAATTATATCGATAATGGGTCATGGTGTTGGAAAGCACAATATTTTGATTTCCCAGGTGGAAATTCTCATACAAGGACAATTTCAACTCTACCACATACACCTAGCGGTGATTATTTTTTACTTTTTTGTATCGACATAGACATTGAGCATAATAACAATCAAATAGATGAGACAGATGAATCTAACAATATCATTGCCATTCCAATTACCGTAAGTAATCCAAATCAACCTACAATCCAAGCTTCAAATCTTCGTATAAAAAATATTGAACCAAATTCAGTCTCATTAACATGGAATAATGGTAACGGCAGTGAACGATTGGTTATGGGGTATAATCAGGCTTTTCAATATCGAAAACCATTAGACGACTCAACATATGTTGCAAATAGTGATTGGGATTTGGCAGACAAATGGGTATCAACTTCTGGAAATACCGATAATAATTCAAGAATACTATATCAGGGAACAGATAGTACTGTGATAATAACCAATTTAGATTCATCACAAACCTATTTTTTCTCAATTTTTGAATTAAATTATACTTCCGGATTGCCGGATTATCTTCAAGCTGAATCTGAATTGCAGTATACTACTACTCGAGACACGTCGGAAGCATGGCAAAGAATTTACCTATATCCCGAAAGCTACTTTGAATCATTATCTCGTGACATAGAATTTATCAATCAAGATACAGTATTTATTGCTGGTACAGAAGCACTTATGACTTCATTTGATACCGGAAATAGTTTTAGTTTTAAAAGAATTTACTCAATCGGCAACAATGAGATTCAATTTGAAAGTATAGCCAATGCAGGATCAAAAATAATTGCCGTTGGACATAATGATTTACTTGTGACATCGCAGGATTATGGTAAGACATGGAATACTTTGAATTACGACCCTTCATTAGAATTAGATAGAGGATATTCTGTTCATTTTGTAGATAATCAAAATGGATTTATTGCAGCAAGAAAAGATTTAGACGAAAAATATCTTTTATATGGAAGTACAGATGGCGGAGATTCATGGAATGTTAAATTCAATTCTGATTCCGTAAGAATTTATGATATAGCCAATGTAGGTAATTCAATTTATGTTGTTGGCCAATATGGTAAAATTTTTAAGTCAAATAACCTTGGAGAAAATTGGTTTGAAATTCCAAATAATCTTCCTCAAGCACCAATTTATTCTATTGCATTTACATCTCCTAGTATAGCTTATTGCACAGAGAAGAGCAGCAATGGAATATATAAATCAATTGATGGAGGATATAATTGGCAATTAGTTCATACTGCAGGTTTTGTGGGGTCAACTGCAAAGCTGAAATTTTTTGATAGTAATAAAGGGTATTATGTCACCAATAATCATTTGTTAAAGACTTTGGATGGTGGGATTACCTGGGATAGTATTTCTCTTATCCCTTACTCTTCAATACCTACGTTTCAGTGTGTAGATCTGAATGAATCCGGAGATGTTTTGGTAGGAGGTTTTGATATTTTAAAATACGATAATATTTCAGATATCTGTACACTTGATGTCTTTAATACTAATGTTTCAGATTATGGAAGTTTGTCTTTTGCCATTGGCTGCGCAAATCCTCAGGATACGATTAACTTGTTATCGCAGTTGGCATTTGATACTATTTGGGTAGAAGATGATTTGCTTCATCTTACAGAAGATATAACCTTTGAAGCGAATTTATTGGATAGTATTGTTCTTGGAACCTTAGTGGATGACCCGTTAATAAATATAGATTCAACATCAAGTGTTACATTAAGGAAATTTGTGTTGCATTCTGGAAATAATCAAAATGCAAAAATTCTGATCAATAATGGTACCCTTTTACTCGAAGATATGATTTTGCATTCAAGCAACTCAAGTAACGCTCAGGTTATAAATAATGGAAACATTGAGGTTAATGGTGTTTCCAAAATACTAAACGATTGGACATGTGGTGATCCTCTTGATTATTTAGGTCAATCGTATGCTACAGTTCAAATTGGAAATCAGTGTTGGATGGCGGAGAATTTAAACGTAGGAACTATGATAAATGGATCAACCAGTCAATCGGATAATGCAATAATAGAAAAGTATTGTTATGAAAATGATACTATTAATTGTGAAACCTATGGAGGACTGTATCAATGGAACGAGATGCTGCAGTATATTACAAATGAAAGCAGTCAAGGGATTTGTCCAGAGGGTTGGCATTTACCCTCGGATAGTGAAATAAAATCTCTTGAAATCCAATTAGGAATGTCTCAAGCTGAGGCTGATCAAGCAAGTTGGAGAGGTGAATATGTCGGATCTAAATTGGCAGGAGAAGACAACCTATGGATTGATGGTCCTTTAGAAAATAATGCATACTTCGGAACAAGCGGATTTAATGTTATTCCAGGAGGATTGCGATTTATTGATGGCACTTTTGGTACTGTAAATGCTATTGGAATATTTTGGTCATCAACGGAAAATGGAGATGATAATGCTTGGTATCGTTTGATTTATAGACATCGAACTTCTGTAGCAAGAAGTGCAACTAATTTAAAGAATCAAGGTATAAGTGTTAGATGTGTACAGGACTAAATAATTATACAATTTTAATGCTTGACTTAACTGCAATTATTCATTCCATACCCATTACTCTTCTATTCACATCATACTATAAAAGAGTTACAAACTCAATTTTAAATTTAAAAACATGAAACAAATATTAATTATTGTTTTAATTGGATTAACAATTACTAGTTGTAAAAACAATTCCATAAAACAAGTTGAAAGTATTTCTACAAGTAACAAAGTTACAGTTGGATATTTAAATATGGTATCAAGCCTCACCCACTTTGTTGCCTTAGAAAAAGGATATTATACTGAACAAAATCTTGAAGTAAGAGGTAATTCAATAAAGACTAGTGATCTTATTGCTCAAGATTTGGTCGCTGGACATATTAATGTTGGAATTGAGCTAGCAATTACTCCTGTTTTGAAACAGCTTGAAATTGCCCCAAATTCAATAAAAATATTCTCAACCAGCAATATAACTACTGATAACGGATTTGATGCTATCCTTGTAAATAATAGTTCCTTGATTCGAAAACTTGAGGATTTATCCGGAAAGAAAGTGGGAGGATTTCCAGGTACAACTGCCAAAGTATCTTTTTTAGAACTATTTAAGACTAAACACCCCAAATTGCCTCCTCCTGAGTTCATTAAACTATCTCCAGATCAGCATATTCAATCTTTACTAATTGGAGATATTGATGCCTTGTTTGCGTATGAACCAATATTGAGTACAGGTATGATTAAATATAATTTCCGAGAAATATTCCCATCAGTTTATGGCGCACAGTTTTCTCCAAATCCGATTGGGGTCGGTGCAGTGAACCAACAATGGTTAAAAGAGAATCATGAAATCGCTAAAGCATTTTTTATTGCAATTGACAAAGCTGTT